>CAZZWJ010000287.1:0-4024 GCA_964657875.1 uncultured Solirubrobacteraceae bacterium | reverse complement strand
ATCCGTCACGGGAGTCGTCATTGCGCGTTGAGGCTACACGCCACTCGGCGCCATCGGCCGGCGCGCGCGCGGCCCGCGTTTTCAGCCCCGGTAGCGAACCATCGACGCGGCAATCGCGACGAGCTGGTGGTTGGGGATGTCGGTTGTCAGCGTGTTGGAGACCCAGTACGTGTAAGGACCCAGATGCCAGGCCACCTGGGTGAGATGACCCCCGTTGGCGGCGTAGAGATAGAGCTTGCGGCCGTGGACGACCTTCGTCTCGGTCGGCTTGGCGAGCAGCGGCGGGTTGCTCCACCTGACGCCCTGGATGCCGTAGTACTCGCCGAGAACGCTGTTGAGCACAAGCGTCATCCGGTAGGCGGGGACCTTGCGTCCGCTCGGCAGCGGGATCAGGTACTGGCGGGGGTAGGAGTGGGCATAGGCGGTCGCCGGTTCCACCGGGTCGTCGCAGTTGGCGGTGATCACCGTGCAGTAGTCCGACGCGGTGGCGATCAGCCGCGGGTAGTAGACCGGCATCCCGGGGGCGGTGAGCGCCTTGGCCTGAGCCAGCCCGTCGGCCGGGTCCGCCGACAGTCCCGAGACGTTCAGCTTGGACCTGGCGGCGGACTTCGCGTGACCGGCCTTGGACGCCGTCTGGGTCTTCGGCGTCGTGGTTGTCGTGGTCGCCTTGGCGGTCCTGCGGGTCGGCGCGAGGAACTTGCGGTAGACCGCCTGCTCGGCGGCCGGGTCGGCGGTCACGTAGCTGGGACCGATCACGTCGGCCGAGGGCAGGATCGCCGGGAACCTGATCTGCTTGAGCGCGTCACCGTCGGAGAAGGCGACGAGGTCGAACAGGTTGATCAGGCCGTCCTGGGTCTGCAGGTTCTTGTCGAGCGTCGAGTGCTTGCCGAAGATGGACAGCAGCTTGTTCTTGTCGCCGATCAGCTTTGAATAGGAGAAGCCGTCCTTGGCCCAGCGCAGGAAGTCCTGCTGGCGGGCGTTGCGCACGATGTCGGTGTCGGTGTGACGGAAGCGCACGAATGCGAGCGCCCCGGAGATCGACTGGTGGTCACCGCACAGCCGCTGATAGCCGGGCTGGATGTCGATCGAGGAGAAGTTCGTCGGGCTGCCGTAGGGACCGGAGATGTTGTAGTAGCGGTGGTCGACGTCGGAGTCCACGCAGCCGATCGCGTCGACGATGTCCGAGAACCCCTGGAAGTTCGTGTCGATGATGTGGTTGGGATAGAAGCCGGGGAACACCTGGGAGCGGATCGTCTTGATCAGCAGGTTGTAACCCCCCTCGCTGTAGGCGGCGTTGAGCTTCTGGATGCCGTATCCCGGGACCTCGACCTTCAGGTCGCGCGGGATCGACAGAACGTTGATCGTGCTCGATGCCGAGTTGAGCCGCAGCAGCAGCATCGTGTCGGTGTTGGCCTCACGAAACGACGCCCCGGCGCGGTGATCGGAGCCGATCAGCAGCAGCGTCTGCGGCTTTCCCGGCGGCGCGATCTTCACCTGCTTGGTGACGATGCCGGGATGCACCGAGATGAGCTTGGCCAGCGTGTTGAACTGCAGCAGCCCCGCGGTCGCGACGGCCGCCGCGCACGAGCCGATCACGATCACCGCCGCCGCGAAGATCCGCCACAGCATCCCGGCGCGGCTGCGGGGTACGAGGAACCTCACCGCCGCCCACCCTCGATCGCGCGCAGCCCCTCGCCGCTCGCCGGCCCGTCGGCCGCCAGCCAGGCCGGCAGCGCCCGGACGAATCCGCCCAGGCCGCGGCGGTATTCGGCGAGCGAGCGCAGCGACACCCACTCCTCGGGGCCGTGGTGGCCACCGCCGGCGGGACCGAACTCGACGGCGGGGATCCCAGCCTCGATGAACGACGCCGCGTCGGAGGCGCCGTCCCGGCCGACCGAGGTCACCTCGCCGGTGATCGACCGGGATGCGGCCTCACACAGCGCCCGCACGAACGGGTCCCGGCGCGACACGCTCACCGTCGGATGGATGAACGTCCGCTCGACCTCGATCCCGGGGATCTCCCGCACCTGGGCGAGGATGTCGCCGGGGTCCTGGCCGGGCAGGTAGCGCACGTCGACGGCCATCAGGCATTCGTCGGGGACGCGGTTCATCACGTCGCCGCCCTCGATCCGGCTGAGGTTGATGGAGGGTCGATCGAACATCTGGGAGGACTCACGGCTGAACGGGAGCGTCTCGATTCTACGGAAGACGTCGACGGCTCTCAGCACCGCGTTGTCGCCCAGCCACGGCGTCGAGCTGTGCGCGGCACGTCCGTGGACGATGATCCGCATCGCGAGCACCCCCTTGGCCTCGATCCCGATGTGCAGGTCGGTCGGCTCGCCGGTGATTGCGAAGTCCCCGGTCAGACCCCGCGCCACCGCCGCGTCGGTGGAGCGCTCGTCGAGCTCCTCGGACTCCTCGTCGGGCACCACCACCATCCGCACCCGGACCGCGTCCTGGTCGGCGACGTCGTGCAGCGCGCACAGCATCGCGGCCAGCCCGCCCTTCATGTCGTAGGCGCCGCGGCCGATCAGCCGATCGCCCTCGACGCGGGGCTGAAACTGCTCGGGCCGGCCGGGGACGACATCGAGGTGGCCGTGCAGCACGACGCACGGGCCACGGTCCCCGCCCACCCCGCGGGCGCCGACCTCCGCGAGCAGCACCGGCAGACCGTGGTGGTCGAACTCGTCGACCGCGATTCCATGGGACTCCAGCCAGCCCTTCACGAACCCCGCGGCGGCGACGATCGCGTCCGGCCGCGAGGTCTCATAGCCGATCAGGCGCTCGGCGAGGACCCGTTCGTCGCTCACCCCGGGCTTCAGGCGCCCGACGGATGCTCGGCGATCGTCAGAAACGCCTCCCAGCGACGCCGGTCGCGCTCGGCGACGCGACGACGCTCGGTGTCCTCGCCGGCCGCCTCGAGCTCGTCCTGAGCCCGCTTGAGACGATCACGCAGGTCCGACGCGTCGAGCGTGTCGGGTGCGTGGGCCTCCTCGACGAGCAGCAGCGCATGGTTGTCGGCGACCTGCATGTACCCCTCCGACTGCGCGAAGTGCACGATGTCGGAGTCGGAGCGGTAGAGGCGCAGCTCGGTCGGGTCGAGCATCGCCAGCAGCGGCTCGTGGTGGGCGAGCACGCCGATCGAGCCGACCGCGGTCCGGGTCGACACCATCTCGACCTCGTCGTTGAAGACCTCGCCGTCGGGGGTGAGGACCTCGACGGTGAACTTGGTGTGCGCCATCGCTAGCTGTCGCTCCCGCCGGCCTCGGCGACGACCTCGTCGATCGAGCCCTTCATGAAGAACGCCCGCTCGGGCACGTCGTCGTGCTTGCCCTCGAGGATCTCCTTGAAGCCGCGGATCGACTCCTCGACCTTGACGTACTTGCCCTCGATGCCGGTGAACTGGGTGGCGACGAAGAACGGCTGGGAGAGGAAGCGCTCCAGGCGACGCGCCCGGTTGACGGTCACCTTGTCCTCGTCGGAGAGCTCGTCGATGCCGAGGATCGCGATGATGTCCTGCAGCTCCTTGTAGCGCTGCAGCACCTCCTTGACCTCGTTGGCGACCCGGAAATGCTCCTCGCCGACGATCTCGGGCTTGAGGATCGTCGAGGTCGAGTCCAGCGGGTCGACCGCCGGGTAGATCCCCTTCTCCGAGATCGAGCGGCTCAGCGACGTCGTCGAGTTGAGGTGGGCGAACGCCGACGCCGGCGCGGGGTCGGTGAGGTCGTCGGCGGGCACGTAGATCGCCTGGATCGAGGTCACCGAGCCCTTGCGGGTGGAGGTGATCCGCTCCTGCAGCTGCCCCATCTCGGACTCGAGGGTGGGCTGATAGCCGACCTGGGACGGCATCCGGCCCAGCAGCGCCGAGACCTCGGATCCCGCCTGCACGAAGCGGAAGATGTTGTCGATGAAGAGCAGCACGTCCTGCCCCTCCTGGTCACGGAAGTACTCGGCCATCGTCAGGCCGCTCAGGGCGACGCGCATGCGCGCTCCGGGCGGCTCGTTCATCTGGCCGAAGACGAGC
>CAZZWJ010000286.1:0-4044 GCA_964657875.1 uncultured Solirubrobacteraceae bacterium | reverse complement strand
GACTACGCGGCCGCGATGGCGGCAATCACCGCGTCGTGCCTGATCATGCCGAGCTCGACCGACCTCTACTTCCCGCCCGAGGACTCCGCCGACGAGGTCAGCCTCCTCGCCCACGGGCGCCTGGCCGTCATCGAGTCGGTGTGCGGCCACGCCGCCGGGGGCGGGGCCGACCCCGCCGGTCTCAGCGTCATCGAACGCGAGGTGCGCACCCTGCTCGACAGCTAGCCCACGCTCAGGTGGCGGAGCGAGCCGGTGGCGGTGGCAACCACCCCGCCACGGCGGCGACGCTCAGTCCCGGCGGTGGGCGACCACGAACGTCCGCCGAAACGGAAACGCGGTCCCGGAGGCGCGACGCGGATAGGCGTCACGCAACGCGGCCCCGTACTCGGCGCTGAAGCGCTCGCCGTCATCGGCCGACAGGGCGCCGAGCACCGGCCTCAGCCCCGTCCCGCGGACCCACTCGAGGACCGGGTCCTCGCCGGCCAGGACATGGACGTACTCGGTCTGCCAGGCGTCGACATCCATCCCGCAGTCGCTGAGGCGCTCGAGATAGGCGAGCGGCGGGTCGGTCGACTCGCCGCCGCGCAGCACGCCGTGCAGCCGCTCGCGCCAGGGCGCGGAATCGGCGAGCTCGCGCATGAGCACGTGTGAGGGGGCGTTGAAGTTCGCGGGGACCTGGAAGGCGAGCCAGCCCCCGGGCTCGAGCTCACCCGCCCAGCGCGTGAGCAGCTCCCGGTGCTCGGGCACCCACTGCAGCGCGGCGTTTGAGACGAGCACGTCGAGTCCGGCCGCCGACAGCTCCGCGGCCGAACCGACCGAGAAATCGACCGCTCCGTCGCCGGGCGCCCGGGCGATCATCTCCGGCGAGGCGTCGATTCCACGGACCCGCGCCCCGGGCCAGCGCTGCGCGAGCGTCACCGTCAGCTCTCCCGAGCCGCAGCCGAGATCAAGGACCGTCCGCGGCGCCTGGGCCGCGATCCGCGCGGTGAGCTCGAAGAACGGCCGTCCTCGCTGATCGGCGTATCGGCCGTACTGCAGAGGGTCCCAGCGCATGTGGGCACCCTACACTGAGTCCAATGCCGGGAATCGTGGTCGTCGGGGCCCAATGGGGCGATGAGGGCAAGGGCAAGGTCACCGACATGCTCGCCGAGCGTGCCGAGGCGGTCGTGCGCTTTCAGGGCGGCAACAACGCCGGCCACACGATCGTGCGCGGCGGCGAGGTGTTCAAGCTGCACCTGATGCCGTCGGGGATCCTCTACCCCGGCAAGCTGTGCGTGATCGGCAACGGAGTCGTCGTCGATCCCAAGGTGCTCACCGACGAGCTCGACGAGCTGCGCCACCGCAACATCGACACGCGGGGTCTGCGGATCTCGGCCAACGCCCACCTGATCATGCCCTACCACATGCTGCTCGACACCGCGGGCGAGACGCGGCTGGGCAAGCTCGCGATCGGCACCACCCGGCGCGGGATCGGGCCCTGCTACGCCGACAAGGCGGCTCGCCTGGGCATCCGGATGCAGGATCTGCTCGACGAGAAGATCCTCAAGAAGAAGATCGTCGCCGCGATGGAGCCCAAGCGCCTGTCGCTGCGCCCCTACGCCAAGTACGTCGAGCTCGACCTGCAGTCGATGACCGACGAGTACCTCACCTTCGGTCACGTGCTGGAGCCGTTCATCGCCGACACCTCGCGGCTCGTGCTCGACCGTCTGGATCGCGACGAGATCGTCGTCTTCGAGGGGGCCCAGGGGGCGCTGCTCGACATCGATCACGGGACCTATCCGTTCGTCACGTCCTCCAACCCGATCGCGGGAGCGGCGTGTACCGGCGCCGGCGTCGGCCCGAAGGACATCGACGAGGTCTGGGGGATCGCCAAGGCCTACGCGACGCGGGTCGGATCGGGCCCGTTCCCCACCGAGCTCGAGGGCGAGGTCGCCGACGCGCTGCGCGAGGGCGGTGGCGAGTACGGCACGACCACCGGCCGGGCGCGCCGGGTCGGCTGGATGGACCTCGTCGCGCTCAAGTACGCGGCGCGGCTGAACTCGCTGACGGCACTCGTGATCACCAAGCTCGACGTGCTCGCGGGCTTCGACACGATCCGCGTGTGCGTGCGCTACGAGGGCGAGGACGGGCATCCCCTGGAGGGCTATCCGTTTCATCAGACGGTGCTGCATCACGCCTCCGGCCAATACGTCGAGCTGCCCGGCTTCTCCGAGGACATCACCGGTGCGCAGTCGGAGTCCGACCTGCCCGAAGCGGCCCGCGACTACCTGCGCTTCATCGCCGACCACGTCGGCGTGCCGATCGTGCTGATCGGGGTGGGCCCCGGACGCGACCAGGTGATCTGGACCGAGGCCTCCCGGACGACGGCGCCCGCCGCCGTCACCGTCTGATCCGCCATCCGGCGAGCCAAGCCAGGCATCACCGGATCATTGCAATCAACTAACCGAAGTTTGGCCATCATGGTGCGATGGCCACCGTCGACACGGACCGTGCCGGCGGGGGTCGGCCCATGGGCGCCCGCACCGGCGCCGACCTGATCGCGATCGCCGCCTGCATCGCGCTGGCCGCGCTCGCCCAGGTCACGCTGCCCTCGCTGCCCAGCTATGACCCGTTCTCGTGGATCGTGTGGGGCCACGAGCTCGCCCACCTCCTGATCGGGCCCCACCTGCACTTCGTCATCCGCGGCGGCCCGTCGTGGAAGCCGCTCCCGGTGCTGTTCACGACGATCTTCGGCTTCATCGGCCACGATCAGGTGACCCTGTGGACCGTCTTCTCCCGGGCGGTTGGCCTGTACGGGCTCTACCTCGCGGCGATGATCGGTGCCCGGCTGGGCGCCACCGAACGCTGGCGAGCGGGCGCACCGGTCGCGGGACTGCTCGCCGCGGTGGCGGTGGCACTGATGCTCGACTGGGTGCACTTCATGTTCCGGGCGACCTCCGAGCCGCTCACGGTCACCGCGGCGCTGCTGTGGCTGGACTGGCATCTGCGCGGGCGGCGCCTGCTTGCGCTGTCGGCCGGAGCGGCCCTCACGCTGATGCGACCCGAGTCGACCGCCCTGGTCGGCCCCTACGCCCTGTGGTGCCTGTGGCGGGGACCGGGCAGCTGGCGCCGGGTGATCGTCGTCGGCGAGCTCGCGCTGATCCCCGCCGCGTGGGTGGTCCCGCCGTTGCTCGCGGCCGGCACGCCGTTCATGTCGGCCAATCAGGCCAAGGACTTCAAGGGCAACCAGGGCCAGGACATCTACACGATCGCCCTCCAGCGAGCCGACCATCTGCTCGTCTGGCCGGTGATCGCCGCCGCGCTGGCGATGACCCTGATCGCGCTGTGGAAGCGCGACCGGCTGATCGTCGGCCTCGCCTCCGTCTGCGTCGCCTACCTCGGGGTCGTCGAGCTGATGACGATCGACGGTTATCCGGGGCTCACCCGGTTCCTGCTGCCGGCAGGCGCCATCATGAGCGTGCTCGCCGGAGCCGGCGTCGTGCAGCTGGCCGCGCTCGTGCCCGAGTCAGTCGCGCCCGGTGCGCTCGCCCCGGCGCTGCTCACCGCCGCGCTGATGGCGGTCGCCGCGCCCTGGTCCTACGCCCGCCTCGGCGATTTCACCGCTGAGCACCGGCTGGCGAGCGAGGGGGTGCACGCCTACGCCACGATGGTCCGCGCCGTCGATCGCCTGGGGGGGGCCGGGCGGATGTGGCCGTGCCCGCGGAGCGTCGTCGCGATCAACCACACCGTGCAGCCAAGCCTCGCCTGGGCCTCCGGGGTTCCCCTCAACCGCGTCCATCCCGTCACCTACCGCGTGAGCTCGGTCGGCCATCCGCTGCTGGCGATCTTCGCGCCGCGCAACGTGGTCGTCGGCGGCGCCCCGCGCCGGCTGGCGCCCGGCCTGCACCACCACTTCGTGCTCCGCGAAGGGCGCTGGCGGGTGTGGCGGATCACCCGCCGCCACGACGCCCGGATCGACGCCTGCGTCGGCGACGCGCACGTCCGTCACCACACCGGATCGGGGCTCCGCTCCCGCGAACGCCACCGCCTCCGCCTCCGCGTCCG
>CAZZWJ010000285.1:0-4101 GCA_964657875.1 uncultured Solirubrobacteraceae bacterium | reverse complement strand
CCCGCCACCGCCATCGCGTGATGCACGAGCTCTACGTCGTCCTGGAGGGCACGGGACGGATCCGCGTCGACGGGGAGCTGCTCACGCTCTCGCCGCTCTCGACGCTGCTGGTCGCGCCCGACTCGACGCGCCAGGTCTTCAACGACACCGATGCCGACGCCCTGTGGCTGATCGTCGGCACGCCCCGGGAGGCGGTGACGAGCACGCTGGAGATGACCCCTGAGCAGCTCGCCGAGACCTACCCCGACGGACCGCGGGCACTACCGCCCGAGCTCGCCGGGACCTGACGCGGTCCCGCCGCGGACCCGCCCCGCCCGACGGCTTCGCGCGCGATCGCTAACGGCGGGGGAAGAGCGGTTCGAGCGCCGCGACGCGCGCCCCGGACCCGTGGGTGGCGAAGCTCGCGGTCGACAGGTCGAGGCCCGGGGTCCCAAGCGCGGCGAGCAGGGTCACGGTCGCCCGCGGCAGGTAGGGCGCGAGCAGCACGCTGATCACCCGCACCGCCTCGGCGAGGGAGGCGAGCACCACGTCGAGCTCACCGGCGGCGCTCTCATCCTTGGCCAGCTGCCACGGCGCGCGCTGCTCGACGTAGCGGTTGCAGCGGCGCACCCGCTGCCAGACGAGGTCGAGCGCCGCGGTGACCTCGGCGGCGTCGAGGAGATCGCTCACGTCGCCGGGCAGGCCGTCGAACTCGGCGCGGAGCACCGGGTCCAGCGCGACCTCGGGCACGACCCCGTCGCGGTAGCGGCGGATCATCGCGATCGAGCGACTGGCCAGGTTTCCGTATTCGTTGGCGAGCTCACCCTCATAGCGGGCTTTGACCGCGTCCATGCCGACCGGGCCGTCGGCGCCGAACTGGACCTCGCGCATCAGGTAGAAGCGCAGCGCGTCGACCCCGAACTCGTCGATCACCTCAAACGGGTCCAGGACGTTGCCCAGCGACTTGGACATCTTGCGCCCGTCGGCTCCGAGCAGGAAGCCGTGGACGAAGACGTGCTCGGGCACCGGCAGTCCGGCGGCCATCAGCATCGCCGGCCAGAAGACGGTGTGGAACTTGAGGATGTCCTTGCCGATGACGTGGAACTGCGCCGGCCAGAAGCGCTCGGTGAGGTCCTCCCCCGCCCGCGCGTAACCGAGCGCCGTGTAGTAGTTGAGCAGCGCGTCGAACCACACGTAGAAGACGTGGTCGTGATCCCAGGGGACGGTCACCCCCCACTTGAGGTTCGCGCGGGACAGCGACACGTCCTGCAACCCCGAGCGGATGAACGACAGCGCCTCGTTGTAGCGCGCGAGCGGCATCACGAACGAGGCGTGCTCGGCGTAGAGCGCCTCCAGCGGGGCCTGGAACCTCGACAGCGCGAAGAACCAGTTCTCCTCCGAGCGGCGGGTGAGGGCGATCTCGTGGATCGGGCAGCGGTTGCCCTCGAGGATCTCGTTCTCGACCTTGAAGTCGGCACAGCGCGGGCAGTACCAGCCCTCGTAGGCGGCCTTGTAGGTGTAGCCGTTGTCGTGGATCGCGCCCATCACCTCCTGGACGCGGCGCTCGTGCTCGACGTCGGTGGTGCGGATGTAGAAGTCGTGGGAGATCTCGAGCGCCGCGAGCAGCGACTGGAAGCGCTCGACGGTGCGGTCGACGAGCTCCTGGGCGGTGATCCCCTCGGCCTCGGCGGTGTCGGCGATCGGCTCACCGTGCTCGTCGGCGCCGGTGAGAAAGAACACGTCCCTCCCACGCTGGCGCATGTGACGCGCGATCACGTCGGTGGCGATCTTCTCGTAGGCGTGGCCCAGGTGCGGCGATCCGTTGGCGTAGTCGATCGCGGTGGTGATGTAGAACGGTGCGGGCACGGCACCGCAGCCTATTGGCCGTCGAGCCCCGGCGAGCTCCAGGTGGTACATGTCATGCGCGCGACCTCGACCGCCCCACCAGGAGAGAGCCTTCCATGACGACCACGAGCACCCGCCCGCTGGACAACTACATCGGGGGTTCCTGGACGGCCGCCGCGCACGCCACCGGCGAGCTCGACGTCACCAACCCGGCCACCGGCGAGGCACTCGCCCGGGTGCCGCTCAGCGGCCGCGGCGACCTCGACGCGGCGGTCGCCGCCGCCCAAGCGGCGCTACCCGCGTGGCGCGCGGTGTCGACGATCGGCCGCGCGCGGATGCTGTTCGACCTACGCGAGCGGCTGGTGGCTCGCACCGAGGACCTCGCGCGGTCGGTGACCGCCGAGATGGGCAAGACGATCGCCGACTCCCGGGCCGAGGTCGGGCGGATGATCGAGATGGTCGAGGCGGCGTGCGCGGTCCCGACCACGATGCAGGGGCGTGTGCTGGAGGACGTGTCGCGCAACATCGACGCCGAGACGGTGCGCCAGCCGGTCGGGGTGTGCGCGGCGATCGTCCCGTTCAACTTCCCGGCGATGGTCCCGTTCTGGTTTCTCCCGTTCGCGATCGCGTGCGGCAACACGTTCGTGCTCAAGCCGTCGGAGCAGGTGCCCCTGACGATGCAGATCGCCTACGAGGAGCTCGACGCGCTCGGCCTGCCCGACGGGGTCGTCAACCTCGTCAACGGCGGCCGGGAGATCGTCGAGGGGATCCTCGAGCATCCCGGGATCGACGCGGTCTCGTTCGTCGGCTCGGCGCCGGTGGCCCGGATCGTCTACGAGGGTGCGGCGAAGGCCGGCAAGCGGGTCCAGGCGCTCGGCGGCGCCAAGAACCACATGGTCGTGATGCCCGACGCGGTGATCGAGGAGACGGTGAGCGGGCTGATCGCCTCGGCGTTCGGTGCGGCCGGCCAGCGCTGCATGGCCGGGTCGGTCGTGGTCACCGTCGGCGACGCCCACGAAGCGCTGATGGGGCCGCTGATCTCGGCCGCGCGTGAGCTGGTCGTCGGCGACGGGATCCTCGAGGCGTCTGATGTCGGGCCGGTGATCTCATGCGCCGCCCGGGACCGGATCGCCGAGTGGATCGGCCGCGGGGAGGCCGACGGGGCCGAGGTCGTGCTCGACGGCCGGGGCGTGTCGGGGGACGGGCTGGCGGCCGACGGTGCCTACCTGGGACCGACGATCCTCGACGGCGTCACCCCCGAGATGGCGATCGCCCAGGAGGAGGTCTTCGGACCGGTGCTGTGCGTGATCCACGTCGACTCACTCGACGCGGCGATCTCGGTCGTCAACGGCTCCCGGTTCGGCAACGGCACCTCGATCTTCACCGAGTCCGGCGCCTCGGTGCGCCGCTACCGCCACGAGGTGCAGGCGGGCATGATCGGGGTCAACATCGGCGTCGCGGCGCCGGTCGCGTTCTTCCCGTTCAGCGGCTGGAAGGACTCCTTCCTCGGCGACCTGCACGCCCACGGCGGCGACGGGATCGACTTCTACACGCGCAAGAAGACCGTCACCACCCGCTACTTCTCAAGCGGTCAGGGCTCGGGCGCGTACTTCGTGGAGAGCTGAGTGGGCTCACCGCCGTCCCCCGCGCTCACCGCCGCGCGGTTCTTCGCCGGCGCGACGCCGGTGCTGCGCGGCGACGGGCTCGTGCTGCGGCCGTGGCGGGGCGACGACGCGCCGGCGATCCGGCGGGCGTTCGCGGATCCGGCGATCCGCCAGTGGCACCTGCTGTGGATCGGCGACCGGGAGGTCCCCGCGTGGATCCAGGAGCGGGGACGGCGCTGGCGTGACCGGGCCGGAGTCGACTGGGCGATCGCGTCCGCCGACGACGACGCCGGGCTGCTGGGCCGGATCGCCATCCACCGCCTCGTGCTCGCGCAGGGGCTCGGCGAGGTCGCCTACTGGGTGGTGCCCGAAGCCCGCGGGCGACGCGTCGCGCCGCGGGCGCTCGAGATCCTCTGTGAGTGGGCGTTCGGCGTGCAGCGCATGCACCGCCTGGAGCTCGCTCACTCGACGGCGAACCCGGCCTCCTGCCTGGTCGCCGAGCGCGCCGGCTTCGTGCTCGAGGGCATCAAGCGCGCCGAGCTGCGCCACGCCGACGGCTGGCACGACATGCACCTGCACGCGCGGCTCGCCGACGACTGAGCCCGCGGGCGCAGGCGGGCGGGGGCGAGGCAGGGAGTGCCCTGCAACCACGCGCGGGCGGGGCGAGGCGGGG
>CAZZWJ010000284.1:0-4104 GCA_964657875.1 uncultured Solirubrobacteraceae bacterium | reverse complement strand
GTCGCGACGTCCACCTGCTTGTTGACGACCGCCAGCAGGTTGGTCTCGTGGCTGGCGCGCACGGTGCGCTTGAAATCCTTGACCGGATCGACGTGCGCCGGGCCGAACGCGTAGAACGACGGCACCGCGGTGCCGCTGACGATCATGTTGAGCGCATGCTCGACGCCGATTCGACCGTCCTCTCCGACGCGACGATCGTCGCGATGGTGCAGAGCGGGCGTATCCGCATCGATCCCTGGAGTCCCGAGCACGTCCAGCCCGCGAGTGTCGACCTGCGCCTCGGGGACTCGTTCCGCGTCTTCACCAACCACCGCGTGGCGGCGATCGACCTCGCGAACATCCCGGTCGACCTCACCGATGAGGTCGTCGTCCCCGACGGCGGCACGTTCATCATCCACCCCGGTGAGTTCTGCCTCGGGCGGACGCTGGAGTGGGTCGAGCTGCCCGACGACATCGTCGCGCGCATCGAGGGCAAGTCGAGCCTCGGCCGCCTCGGGCTGATCGTCCACGCGACCGCGGGGTTCTGTGATCCCGGCTGGAAGGGCACGCTCACGCTCGAGCTCAACAACCTGACCCGGGTCCCGATCATCCTCCATCCGGGCGACGAGATCGCCCAGCTGTCGTTCATGACGCTCGACCGACCGGCGCTCGCCCCCTACGGCAGCGCCCAGTTGGGCAGCCACTACCAGGGCCAGCGGGCCGCGACGGCGAGCCGCTACCGGTCTGCGCCCGACGGATCCCAAAGCGGGTAAGGGGCTCAGGCGGCCCCTGCGGGTAATAGAGTGGCGAGGAGAGACGGGTCGTCCACTCCGACCGGGCGGCCTTCCCCGGCATCCCGATAGGAGTGACATGAGTACTGAGACGGAGAGTTCAAACGGGGGCGGCGTAGCGACGGGGAGCGACACGCTCACCATCACCGACAACCGCACCGGCAAGCAGTACGAGGTCCCGATCACCGACGAGACGATCCGCGCGACCGAGCTGCGCAAGATCAAGGTCAACGACGACGACTTCGGACTGATGACCTACGACCCCGCCTTCATGGCGACGGCGTCGTGTCGCTCCTCGATCACCTACATCGACGGCGACAAGGGCATCCTGGAGTACCGCGGCTACCCGATCGAGCAGCTCGCCGAGAAGTCCAGCTACCTCGAGGTCGCCTACCTGCTGATCCACGGTGAGCTTCCGACCTCCGACCAGCTGGCGACCTGGCGCCACGACATCACGATCCACACCTTCGTGCATGAGAACGTCAAGGAGTTCATGCAGGGCTTCCGCTACGACGCCCATCCGATGGGGATGCTGCTCGCCGGCACCGGCGCCCTGTCGACGTTCTATCCCGAGGCCAACCAGATCAAGGACCCGGAGAATCGCTACATCCAGACGATCCGGCTGCTGGCCAAGATGCCGACCCTCGCGGCGTTCGCCTACCGCCACAACCGCGGGATGCCGTACGTCTATCCCGACAACGATCTGAGCTACGCCGGCAACTTCCTGTCGATGATCTACAAGATCGCCGAGCTGAAGTACCAGCCCGATCCGCGCCTGGAGCATGCCCTCGACGTGCTGTTCATCCTGCACGCCGACCATGAGCAGAACTGCTCCACGAGCGCGGTGCGGTCGGTCGGCTCCTCGCAGGTGGACCCCTACTCGTCGGTCGCCGCGGGTGTCGCCGCGCTCTATGGCCCGCTGCATGGCGGTGCCAACGAGGCGGTGCTGCGGATGCTGCGCCGGATCGGGACCAAGGAGAACGTCCCCAGCTTCATCGAGGGCGTCAAGAAGGGCGACGAGAAGCTGATGGGCTTCGGTCACCGCGTGTACAAGAACTTCGACCCGCGGGCGAAGATCCTCAAGACCGCCGTCGACGAGGTGTTCGAGGTGACGGGCAAGAACCCGCTGCTGGACATCGCCACCGAGCTGGAGAAGATCGCCCTGGAGGACGATTACTTCATCTCGCGCAAGCTCTACCCCAACGTCGACTTCTACTCGGGCCTCATCTACGAGGCCCTCGGGATGCCGGTCGAGATGTTCCCGGTGCTGTTCGCGATCGGTCGCACGAGCGGCTGGATCGCCCAGTGGCTGGAGATGATCCAGGACCCCGAGCAGAAGATCTCACGTCCCCGGCAGATCTACACCGGGGGTCGCGCCCTGGACTACGTGCCGGTGGATCAGCGCGGCTGATCCAATCGGCTGAGCCGACGCGTGCGGAGCCCCGTTCCGCGCGCGTCGGTTAGGTGATCACAGCCACAGAATCCCCCGACCGGCGGGCCTATGTTCGGGGTGTGCCACTGCGTCAACTCGAGCCTGCGGCGCCACCGCGTCCGGAGATCCTGATCCGCCCGATCCGCGGCGACGACCACGTACGACTGCGGGATTCCCACGACCGGCTGTCGGCCGAGTCGCGCTACCGCCGCTTCCTCTCCTCAAAGCCCCAGCTCACGGCGGCCGACACCCGCTACCTCGTCGAGGTCGACGGCTGTGATCACTACGCACTGGTCGCGACGCTGCCGCAGGCGCCGGGCGCGCCGATCATCGGCGTCACCCGCTTCATCCGCTTCGCCGACAACCGCGAGGTCGCCGAGATGGCGATCGTGATCGGCGACGATCATCAGCGTCTGGGGATCGGGACCGAACTGGTCGCTCAGCTCGGACAGGCCGCGGTGGCCAGGGGCGTGCGCCGGTTCCGCGCGACGATGCTCACCGAGAACCTGGGGATCCGGCGTCTGCTCGAGGGCCTCGCCGACGGCCCGGTGGACTACCGGCGACTCGGCGGACTGGCCGAGATGGAGATCACGCTGCCCGGCGCCGATCAGGCCGGCGCGGACTGCGGGCGCGGCGACGCCCGGCTGCCGATCGCCGTCTGAGCCCCCGCGTCACAGCACGAGCGTCTGCCCGTGCCGGCGCAGCCACTCCTTGTGCACCCGATAGTCCGGGCACCATCGTTCGAGTTCTGACCAGAACGCCGGCGAGTGGTCCATCACGCGCAGGTGGCAGACCTCGTGCCAGACGACGTAGTCCAGGACCGCGGCGGGCGCGAGCAGCAGCCGCCAGTTGAACGACATCGACCGCCTCGCCGAGCAGCTCGCCCAGCGGGTCCGCTGGCCGCGGATCGTCAGTCGCTCGTACTCCAGGCCCGCGGTCGCGCACGCGCGGTCCAGGCGGGTCGTGATCTCATCCCGCGCGGCGTGGCGATACCAGCGCTCGATCGCCGGCCCCCGCTCGGGCCCCTCGGGTACGAGCAGCTCGTCGTCGCGGCGCCGGGCGCGGCTGCGACCGGGCTCGGCGTGCACCTGCAGCGTCCGGCCCAGAAACGGCAGCGTCTCGCCGCGCGCGTCGACGGTCGCCTGGGCGCGTCGCAGCTCGCCGACCCGCCGGGAGATCCAGGGCCGCAGCTCGCGCACCGCGGCCGCCGCCTCACGCTCGGCCGCCCGGCGCGGCAGCACCACCTGGACGCCGCGGGCGGCGTCGACGGTGACCCGGACCCGCCGGGCCCGTTCGGAGCGCCGCACCGTGTACTCGATCTCGTTCATCGCTCCGATCAAGATACGGTCCGGCGCTGACATGCTCACCTTCCCGGACCCGCCGCCACCCCGCCCCGGGGAGGCCGTCGCCCTGCGTCGCGTCGCCGAGCGTGACATCCCGGAGATCCTCATCGCCCACCAGGACGATGTCGGACTCACGCGGCGACTCGGCCTCGTCCGGCCTCCGAGCGGCGCCGAGCTCGGCCGCCGGGTCGAGGCGTTTCAGGCGTCCACGGCGCTGCGGGCCGTCGGGGGTGAGCTGTCGCTCACCGTGACCGCCGTCGGCTCCGACGAATGCCGCGGTCAGCTGGAGCTGCGTGATCTCGATGCCGATCCCCACCGGGCCGAGCTCACGATCTGGATCGCCCCCCGCCGGCGCGGGGAGGGCCTCGGCGGCGCGGCGCTCGCCCTCGCCGGGCGCTGGCTGCTCGCCGACGGCGGGCTCGAGCGACTGACGCTGCTCGTCGATCCGCGGGAGCCGGCGATCCACGGGGCCGCGCGGCGCGCCGGATTTCACGCCGAGGGCATCCTGCGCGGCTACACGCTCGGGCCCGCCGGGCGCAGCGACGCCGAGGTGCTCTCG
>CAZZWJ010000283.1:1689-4136 GCA_964657875.1 uncultured Solirubrobacteraceae bacterium | reverse complement strand
CCAGGTACTGATGGGGGGCCAGCAGCGGCTGGGCACGGCGCCGCCGCATGATCCCCGGCAGGGCCGGTGCCCGCCGCCGACGGCGGGCGCGAGGCGGGCGGTGCGACCGGGCGGGCGGGGGGTGCTCGCGGGGGATCGACAACTCATAGCGTGGGAAGGGCATGGGGGTGCTCCTGGGGTCTGAAATCGGGGGGTGTCAACTGCGGGCGTGCATGACCGACACGGGCGCGGGCGCGTCCGTGTGCACTCGGCGGGCGAGTGTCACTTCGTCATCTCGAGGGTGGGTGTGAGGGTCGACGGACCCGGGCAGTCCGTCAGTCCATCTGAAGCTTGGTCATCTCTGGTCTCCTGTCGATCATGCGAATTTGGGCACAAAAAAAGCGACCCCTGGGGTCGCCCTCGTCCGAGTGAGATGTTCGCGCGACGCGTTACGTACGCGCGCACCTCACGACGAGGGCTTCACGACCATCGGTGTCCAGGCCGCCACGAGTGCGGCCGGCCGGCACCGGGTTCCGCAGGGACATCGCGACGACTGCACCGCCGAGCGCAGGGGCGATCCCCGCCGAGCCGTGGCTCGGAGCGGAATTCGTGAAGTGGGTGTCGGAGTAGGAAGTCATGTGAGTCAGCTCCTCTCAGGGAGTGTCGCGACGATAACCGACCGCTCGGACGTTTGCAAGTGATCTGACACAGAAATGTCACCTGCGTGGCGCTCGGCCCTCGACCCCCGCGGGCTAGCCTCGTCAGCCGTGCTGCATATCCACCGCGCCGCCCGGGCCGACGTGCTCGCCGGCGCCCTCGCCGACACGCTCGCCACCGCACCGCCCGACCCGTTCACCCCGGATCTCGTCGCCGTCCCGACGCGCGGCATGGAGCGGTGGCTGACCCAGACGATGTCGTGCACCCTCGGTGCGGCCCCCGATCGCGCGGACGGCATCTGCGCCAACGTCGCCTTCCCCACCCCCCACCGCCTGCTCTCAGACGCGGTCGCCGCCGCCTCGGGCATCGAGCCCGATACCGACCCCTGGCGACCCGAGCGACTCGTGTGGCCGCTGCTGGACGTCGTCGATGCCTGTCTCGGCGAGTCGTGGCTGAGCTCGCTGTCCACCTACCTGGGGGGCGTGGAGGACGTCGATGCGCTGCGCCGCCAGCGCCGGCTGTCGATCGTCCGCCATCTCAGCGGCCTCTATGACCGCTACGCGCTGCACCGCCCGGCGATGCTCGCCGCCTGGGCGGCCGGCCGTGACGTCGACGGCTCGGCGCGGGGGCTGGCGGAGGGGGCGCGCTGGCAGGCCGAGCTCTGGCGCCGATTGAACCGGCGCCTCGGCGCGCCCGACCCCGCCCGGAGACGCGAGGCCGCCTGCATCCGGATCGCCGACGATCCCGCGCTGCTCACGCTCCCCGGGCGACTCGCGCTGTTCGGGCTCACCCGGCTGCCCGCGGGTCACCTGCAGGTCCTGCGGGCGATCGCGACCAGCCGCGAGGTCCATCTGTTCCTGCTGCACCCCTCCCCCGCGCTGTGGGACGCGATCGTCGCCGCGGGCCAGAGCGCCGTTCCCGCCGGGCGCCGACGCGCCGCAGACGCAAGCGCCGAGCACGTCGTCAACCCGCTGCTCGCGTCCTGGGGCCGGGACGCCCGGGAGATGCAGCTCGTGCTCGCGGGCGGCCCGGGTGAGCGCGGCGAGTCCCGCGACGTGGTCCACCCCGTCCCCGACGCAGCGCCGGCGACGCTGCTCGCGCGCCTGCAGGCCGACGTCCGCGCCGACCGGCGCCCGCCCGGGGTTCCGCTGCCCGGCGCTCCCGACGCGCGCGCGGCGCTGGACCCCGAGGACGAGAGCGTCGTCGTCCACGCCTGCCACGGGCGGGTGCGTCAGGTCGAGGTCCTGCGCGACGCGATCCTGCACGCGCTCGCCGCCGACGCGACGCTCGAACCCCGCGACGTGATCGTGATGTGTCCGGAGGTCGAGGCGTTCGCACCGCTCATCCAGGCGGCGTTCGACACCGGCCAGCCCTCACTCGACGACGTGGCTCCCAGCGGCGACGTCGACTCGATCGACCTGCGCGTGCGCCTCGCCGACCGGTCGCTGGCCCAGACCAATCCGGTGCTCGGCGTCGTCTCGGCGCTGCTCGATCTCGGGCAGCGGCGGATCACCGCCTCCGAGGTCCTGGATCTCGCCGACCGCGGTCCCGTGCGCCGGCGCTTTCACTTCGACGACGACGACCTCACCCGCCTGCAGGACTGGATCACGCAGTCGGGGATCCGCTGGGGACTGGACGCCGAGCACCGCGCCGCCTACGCGCTCTCGGGCGTCGGGGACGGGACGTGGCGCGCCGGCCTGGACCGATTGCTGCTCGGCACGACGATGACCGAGGACCGCCAGCGACGCTTCGGTGAGGTGCTCCCGCTCGACGACGTCGACAGCCGCTCGATCGAGCTGGCCGGGCGGTTC
>CAZZWJ010000283.1:0-1679 GCA_964657875.1 uncultured Solirubrobacteraceae bacterium | reverse complement strand
CGCCGGGCGGGCGGCCGAGCTCGTCGCGCGGCTGGCGCAGGCGCTCGAGGATCTCGGTGCAAGCCAGACCCTGCGCAGCTGGGCCGAGACGCTCGGCCGGGTCGCCGACGCCCTCACCCGGACGACCGGGGCCGATCGCTGGCAGCGCGCCGAGCTGCAGCGGATCCTCGACGAGATCGCCGCCGAGCGCGGAGACGGGGACGGGGACGGCGAGGGGCCCGACCTCGCGCCCGCCGAGCTGCGGGCCCACCTCGCGGCGCGACTGGCCGGCCGGCCCACCCGCGCCAACTTCCGCACCGGCCACCTCACCGTGTGCACGCTCATGCCGATGCGCTCGGTCCCCCACCGGGTCGTCTGCCTGCTCGGCCTCGACGACGGCGCCTTCCCGCGCAAGGCGCCGCGCGACGGCGATGACCTGATGCTCGACGATCCCCACGTCGGCGAGCGCGACCCCCGCAGCGAGGATCGCCAGCTGCTGCTCGACGGGCTGCTCGCCGCGACCGAGCGGCTGATCGTCACCTACACCGGCAACGACGAGCGCACGAACACGGTCCGCCCGCCGGCGGTTCCGGTCGGCGAGCTGCTCGACGCGATCGACGCGACCGCCCGCTGCGCCGATGACCCGCACGCCCGCGCGAGTGAGCGCGTATCGGTGCGCCACCCGCTGCAGCCCTTCGACCCGCGCAACTTCACCGGGGAGCCGTGGAGCTTTGATCACGTCGCGCTGGGCGGCGCCGAGTCGCTGAAGGGGACCCGGCACCCGGCGGGCGCGTTTCTCAGCGCCCCGCTGCCGGGACGTCCACCGGGCGACGTCGACCTCGACGACCTCGTCGCCTTCATGCAGCAGCCGGTCCGGGCGTTCCTGCGCCAGCGCCTCGGGATCACGCTGCGCGACGACGAGGACGAGGTCGCCGACGGACTGCCGATCGACCTCGACGGCCTGGAGCGCTGGGGGGTGGCCAACCGGCTGCTTCAGTCGCTGCTGGAGGGGCAGACGCTGCGGGTGGCCGCCGGCGCCGAGAAGGTCCGCGGGACCCTCCCCCCGGGGGCGCTCGGCGACCGCGTGATCGATGACGTCAAGGCGCTCGTGATCGCGATCGCGACCGAGACCGCGTCGCTCACCACCCCGGACGCCGACCGCGACCCGTTCGACATCCGGGTCGCGCTGCCCGGCGGGCGCAGCCTCACCGGGACGGTCTCGGGCGTCAACGGCGCGCGGCTGCTGTCGGCCTCCTACTCACGGGTGGCGCCCCGACACCGGATCGCCGCGTGGGTCCGCTTTCTGGCGCTGTCGGCGGCCCACCCCGAGCCGGCGCTGTCGGCGACGACCGTCGGCCGGGGCTCGGGTCGCGACGACGTGCGCGTCTGCGAGATCGCGCCGCTCGCGCAAGACCCCGACGAACGCCGCCGCGCGGCGCGCGAGGAGCTCGCCGGGCTCGTCGACCTCTACGAGCGCGGGATGCGCGAGCCACTGCCGATCTTCCCCAAGACCGCCGCCGCCTGGGCTCACGCCCGCGCGGGCGGCCGGGATCCCGTGGCCGACGCCCGGGAGGCCTGGGAGACGCAGTGGCGGCGCGGTCGGCGGATCGAGGGCGAGGACGCCGACCCCTCCCACCAGCTCGTGCTCGCCGGTCGCCCCGCCCTCACCACGCTGCTCACGCGAGTCCCCGCCGATGATG
>CAZZWJ010000282.1:0-4191 GCA_964657875.1 uncultured Solirubrobacteraceae bacterium | reverse complement strand
CGACGCCGGCGCCGACGGGATGGCACCGGCGATCCTCGCGGCCGCCGCGCCGCTGGGTGGGATCGAGCGGGTGGTGCTCGGCCACGCCGACGCCGACCATCGCGGCGCCGCCCCCGGTCTCGGCGCGCCGGTGCTCTGCCACGCCGCCGAGCGCCGCGCGGCCGAGTCCCCGGCATCGCGCCGTGACTACTTCGACCTCGGGCGTCTGCGCCCGTACGCACGTCCGTTCTTCGCCCGCATGCTCGGCGTCTGGGACGGTGGGGCGGTCGCGATCGCCGGGACCGTCGCCGAGGGCGATGAGATCGCGGGCATGCGCGTCGTCGAGCTGCCGGGGCACGCCCCGGGCCTGATCGGCCTGCATCGGGCGTCTGACGGGCTCGCGCTGTGCTCGGACACCGTCTACACGCTGGACGTCCAGACCGGACGCAGGGGCGCTCCGCGCATCCCGCATCCGGCCTTCGACGCCGACGTGGCGCAGGCGCGGGCGTCGATCACCCGGCTCGCCGAGCTGCGCCCGTCGGTGGTGTGGGCCGGTCACGCCGACCCGGTGACCGGTGACGTCGACGGTCAGCTGCGCGCCGCCGCGCGAGCGCCGCTGGCCTGATCGATGGGCAAGCGCAGTCGCCGACGCGGAGTGCCCGACGCTCCCACCGCACCCAGCACCGAGTACCGCGACGACGCGGGTGATCTGCTGCAGCTGCGGGGCGCGCTGTCGCCGGCGACCCGGCGCCGCTACGCCGACACCTTCCACGGTGGTCTGCAGCGGGAGGACGCCCTGCAGCGCGCGACCGAGCTGCTCTTCGAGCATCTGGCGGTCGCCTGGACGATCGCCGGCGTGCGCACCGACCGCCCCCGCGAGCTGATCGGCCGCTACCGGATGGCCTCGGCGTCCGAGCGGGCGTTCGTGCGCACGTCGCTGCGCACCCATCTGGCCGAGAACTTCCCCGACATGGAGGCCCCGTGACCGCCCCGCGCCCTGAACGTGGTATCGACCCGGCGCGCTTCGCCGCGCTGCTGTGCGACTGGTGCCTGGAGGTCGCTCCCGGCCAGCAGATCCTGGTCAGCTCGACGAGCCTCGCCGAGCCGCTGCTCGACGCGCTGCACGCCGCCATCCTCGACCGCGACGCGTGGCCGGTCATGCAGATGAGCTCGCCGGCGTGGGGGCCCGCTTTCTACGCGCACGCCCGCGAGCGCCATCTCGACGGCTATCCCGCGGTCGAGCGCCGCCAGGCGGAGGCGATCGACGCCGCGCTCGGCATCGACGCCCCGCGCAACGCGGCCGCGCTCGCCGACGTCGATCCGGCGCGGATCGCCCGCGCGTCGGTGGCCCGGACCGAGCTGCGTGAGCTGCGCCTCGCGGGCCGCTGGGCGGGGACGCTGTGGCCCACGCCGGCGCTCGCCCAGCTGGCCGGGATGTCGGAGACCCGCTATGAGGCGTTCGTGGAGCGGGCGCTGTTCCTGGACCGCGACGATCCGGTCGCGGCGTGGACGGCGCTGTCGGCGCGCCAGGCCGAGCTCGTCGCGCGGCTCACGCCGGCGCGGGAGATCCGGATCCAGGCGCCGGGCACCGACCTCACGCTGTCGGTCGCCGGGCGGACCTGGGTCAACTCCGACGGGCGGCGCAACATGCCCAGCGGCGAGGTCTTCACCGGCCCCCTGGAGACCTCGGCCAACGGCACGATCGCCTTCACCATCCCGACCGGGCCGCGCGGGGTGACGGTGAGCGGCGTCGAGCTCGACTTCCGCGACGGCGAGGTCGTCGGCGCGCGGGCGCAGCAGGGTGAGGACTACCTGCGCCAGTCGCTCGCCACCGACGACGGCGCGCGCTATCTGGGCGAGATCGGGATCGGGACCAACGCCGGGATCGACGTCGCGACCGGTCACATCCTGTTCGACGAGAAGATGGCGGGAACCGTGCACCTGGCGATCGGCCGCTCCTACCCCGAGACGGGAGGCACGAACGTGTCGGCGGTCCACTGGGACCTCATCTGCGACCTGCGCGACGGCGGTGAGATCCTCGCCGACGGGGAGCCCCTGCGAGTCGACCCGACGGCCGGGGCGCCGGACGGCGCGACCGCCATCTGACGCGCCCGGCGACAGTGCGTGTGAGCGCTCACAGGTCGCTAACTTCCCGGGTCTCGCCGGTGAGCTAGGTTTGGGCGCGAGGAGATGGCCCGCCGCACGAAGATCGTCGCCACCGTCGGACCGGCATCCCGCGAGCCGGAGGTCCTGGAACGCCTGATCGAGGCCGGTCTCGACGTCGCGCGCTTCAACTTCTCCCACGGCAGCCGGGAGCTGCACGCCGAGAACGCCGAGCGGGTCCGGGCGGCCTCGGCCAAGGTCGGGCGCCCGGTGGCGATCCTCCAGGACCTGCCGGGTCCCAAGCTGCGGATCGGCACGCTGCGCGGCGGGATCGCCGAGCTCAAGCCCGGAGAGCGGCTGGCGCTCATGTGCGGCTCCACCGAGGAGGGGGACGAGACGCAGATCGCCGTCTCGTGGCGGGGACTGGCCGACGCCGTGGACCCCGACGACGTGATCTATCTCGCCGATGGGGCGATCCGCCTGCGCGTGGTGGCGATCCGGCGCGGCGAGGGCGAGATCGACACCGCCGTCGAGGTCGGAGGCTCGGTGGCCACCCGGCAGGGGTTGAACATCCCGGGCTCCACGCGCGGTCTCGCCGCGGTCCCCGAGGAGGACATCGACATGCTGCACTTCGGCGAGTCGATCGGCGTCGACGCGGTCGCCCTGTCGTTCGTGCGCGAGCCCGCCGACGTGCTCGACGTCCGCCGCCATACGTGGCTGCCGCTCATCGCCAAGATCGAGAAGCCCCAGGCCGTCGAGAACCACGTCGAGATCATCCGGGCCGCCGACGTCGTCATGGTCGCCCGCGGAGACCTCGGGATCGAGCTGCCCATCGAGCAGGTGCCGATCGTGCAGAAGCGGCTGCTGCGGACCGCCGGCAACCTCGCGCGACCGTCGATCACCGCCACCCAGATGCTCGACTCGATGGTCAACTCACCGCGCCCGACCCGGGCCGAGGCCACCGACGTCGCCAACGCGATCCTGGACGGCACCGACGCGGTGATGCTCTCCCAGGAGACGGCCGTCGGCAACTATCCGGTCGAGGCGGTGGCGATGATGGCCTCGATCGCCGAGCACACCGAGCGATCACTGCCCTACGAGCGCTGGAACGAGGAGCGGGTGCGCCGGGATGCCCGTGATCCGGCGTACACGATCGCCTACGGCGCGTGCTCGGCGGCCCGGGAGCTCGGGCTGGCCGCGCTGGTCATCCCGTCGCTGTCGGGCCGCTCGGTCCGTCTCATCTCCGCCCACCGGCCCAACGTCCCGATCTACTGCCTGTCCCCCGCGCAGGAGACGATCCGGCGGGCGAACTTCATGTGGGGCGTCGAGTCGGCGTACATCCCCCACTACGGGGTCACCGAGGAGCTGATCGCGGCCTCCACGGTGCGCGCGGTCGAGCTCGGCTGGGTGCGGCCCGGTGAACGGATCGGGATCACCGCCGGATTGCCCAGCGGGAGCCCGGGGACGACGAGCCTCTTTCAGGTCCAGACCGCCTGAGCCGCCGCCGAGTTAGGTTCGCCTAATTAGGGCGGCCTCACTCTGATACGCTGGACGCGAGGTCGTCTTTGAGAAGGGACGCCCGCCACCAGGTCTCATCAAGAGCTGAAAGGTCTCCGTGTCACAGTCAGTCACAGCAGCGCCGCGGGCGGGCGGCCGATCCTCACGCAGTGAATCGAAGTGGTTCTACATCTGGACCGGGGTCGTCCTCGCCGTCGCGGTGCTCGCCGTCGTCTTCGGCTGGCAGGCTCAGGGGGGTACGACGGACCCGACCGCGGTGCCCGCCGGGCACCAGCTCGGTCGCACGACGGTGGTCGTCGACTCCGCGATCCTCGTCTTCCGCGAGGGCCTTGAGTGCATCCTCATCCTCGCTGCGATCACCGCGAGCCTCAAGGGCGCCAACCGGCTCTACCGCCGGCCGATCGCCGTCGGCGGCGGCATCGGCTTCGGTGTCGGCATCGCCACCTGGTTCGCCGTCGTCTGGTTCATCAGCCTGTTCAACAGCGCCAACGAGTTCACGATCCAGGCCGCGACCGGAATCCCCGCGATCATCATCCTGCTGCTGGTGATGAACTGGTTCTTCCACAAGGTCTACTGGACCGGCTGGATCTC
>CAZZWJ010000281.1:0-4194 GCA_964657875.1 uncultured Solirubrobacteraceae bacterium | reverse complement strand
GTGAACGCAGGTCGAGATGCTTATGTTGAGAAGCCTACGGCTCATACGATGGAAGATGCCCGCTTGTTTCTGGCCGCTGTCAAGAAGACGGGCAAGATCGTTCAGGTTGGGACCCAACGTCGCAGTACACCGAGCTATCAAAAGGCTGCGGAGTACATCCAGTCAGGAAAGTTTGGCGACATCGTAATGGTTGAGATGACGTGGAACGTGAATCAACCCGGTCGTTGGCGACGACCGAGCCGAACCGCTTCGTGATGCCCCTGAGCGCCAGGGCCGGGGGGCTTGACGGCGTCACGGGCCGGCGGCGGCTGACGACTACTTGTACTTGACGACCGTCGGGGGTTTGATCTTCCCGGACTTGATCTTGGCGATCACCGCGTTGACCTGGGCGGCGAACGGCTGGCCGGTGGAGTCGATCTTGCCGACGCCGACGCCGCCGTTGTCGATGTTCTCCTGCAGGTTGGCTGTGAACTTGCCGTGCTGCAGGTCCTTGATCGCCGTGAAGACCCCCGTGTCGACCTTCTTCTCGGCGGAGGTCAGCACGTAGGAGGGAGACAGGTAACCCTGGTCGGCGTCGACGCCGATCACCTGCGTGTGCATCGAGACCCCGGCGGAGATCACGCCCAGGCCGCATCCGCCGGCGACCTGGAAGACGACCTTGGAGCCGGCGTTGATCTGATTGAGCGCGAGCTCCTTGCAGGTCGACTCGTCGGTGAAGTTCTGTGAGTAGGCGTTGACCAGCTTGGCCCCCGGGTCGGCCGCCTGGACTCCGGCCTGGTAGCCGGCGATGTAGTAGTTGACCGCCGGGATGCTCTGGCCGCCGACCGATGACGCGGTCGAGTAACCGTGCTTCTTCATGTAGAGCCCGGCGAGGTAGCCGGCCGGGTACCCGGCCTCCTGCTCGGCGAAATCGATGCCCTCGATGTTCTTGGCCGTGTCCGGGGCGGTGCCGCCGGGGCTGTCGATGATCGCGAAGTGCGTGTTGGGGTACTGCTTGGCGACCTTCTCCACCGCCGACGCCATCAGGTAGCCGACCGCGATCACGAGCTTGTCGCCGGAGGCCGCGAGCTTGGTCAGGTTCGGAAGGTAGTCGGCGCCGGAGCTCGACTGCAGCACCGTGCCCTTGACGCCGAGCTGGGACTCGGCCTGCTGGATTCCCTGGTAGGCGAGGTGGTTGAAACCGTGGTCGTTGAGACCGCCGATGTCGGTGACCAGGCCGACCTTGAAGTTCGACGACGCCGCCGATGAGGTCGCCGACGAGGACGCCCCGCCGCTGCCGGACGCCGCGCTGCTGCTGGAACTGCTGCTGCCGCAGGCCGCGACCGCGGCGACACAGCAGAGCGTCCCGACGACACCGACCGCACGGCGCCTGAAACCAGTCAAGAGATCCCCAATCGTCGAGAGCGAACGTGCAAGGTAACACAGCCCTCTGGCTCTCGGAAGGGCCTCGTGGACGGGAATGTCGAGGTCAGCGATCGCTGCGCCGCGCTGTCGACCACGCGCCGGCGATGTCGGCCCCGAGCCGGCAGTTGCGCCGGACGATCTCGAGGTTGATCGCGACGCTCGCGCCGTCGGTGTGCCGGTGGACGTAGTCGAGCAGGAACGGGGTGACGTCCTTGCCGTGGACCGAGGCGGCCTCGGCGGCCCGGAGGGCGTCGGCGAGCAGCCGATCGTGGGTGGCCGGATCGAGCTGCACGCTCTCCGGCAGGGGGTTGGCGACGACGATGCCACTGGAGAGGCCGAGCGCATCGCCGGCCTGGATCATCTCGGCGATCTCCTCGGCGCTTGAGACGCAGCCGTCGACGGTGTGGCCGCTGTCGGTCATCCAGAACGCCGGGAAGCGGTGGGTGCCGACGACGACCACCGTGACCCCCAGGGTCTCCAACCGCTCGAGCGTGGCGCCGACGTCGAGGATCGACTTCACCCCGGCGCAGACCACGGCGATGGGACAGTGGCCGAGGATCCCCAGATCGGCCGACTCGTCGAACGTGGTGACGGCGTTGCGATGGACGCCACCGATCCCGCCGGTGGCGAACACGCGAATGCCCGCCCGGGCGGCCAGCAGCGCGGTCGCGGCGACGGTGGTGCCGCCGGTGGCGCGTCGGGCCACCGCGACCGGCAGGTCCCGGGCACTCAGCTTCGATGCCGCTTCGGTGCCCGCGAGGCGTTGGAGCTCGTCGTCCTGGAGCCCGATATGGGCCACTCCGTCGAGCATCGCGATCGTGGCGGGCGTCGCGCCGCGCTCGGCGACCGCGGACTCGAACTCGCGCGCCGCCCGGAGGTTCTCCGGACGCGGCAGGCCGTGCGTGATGATCGTCGATTCGAGCGCCACGATCGGAGTCCCGTCGTGGACCGCGCGGGCGACGTCCTCGGAGAGACGCACCGTCCGGTCAGCGTCGGCGGCGGAGACGAGGCGCGATGATCTCGGCATGGACCCCGAGCGTAGTTCCAGCGACGCCGCCCGACGGTTCTCGATCTGCACGATCGGCGATCTCCTCCTCGATGTGGTCGTCCTGCCCGAGGGTCGGCTCGTGCCCGATGGCGACACGCCGGCCACGATCCGCCTGGCCGGGGGCGGTCAGGCCGCCAACGTCGCCGCCTGGGCCGGCGCGCTGGGCGCCGGCGCCCGCCTGATCTGCACACGGGGGACCGATGCGGGCAGCGAGCTGGCCGCCGCCGAGCTCGCGCGCCACGGCGTCGAGATCTGCGGCCCGGTGACACCGGGCGCGGGGGGCGTCGTCGTCTCGATCCGGGACGGCCCCAACCAACGGACGATGGCCTCCGACCGGGGCGTGGCCTCGCGTCTGGACCCGTCCGAGCTCGATCCCTCCTGGGTGCGCGGGTGCGATGTCCTGCACGTATCGGGCTACTGCCTGCTGGGAGAGCCGATGGCCCAAGCCGCGATCGAAGCCGCCCGCCACGCCCCCCGGGTCACCGTCGATCTCGCGTCGGCTCACGACATCGAGCTGCTCGGCGCCGATCGATTCACCGATCGTCTCGATGCCCTGGGCCCCGACCTCGTCTTCGCCACCGAGTCCGAGCGCGCCGCGGTGCCGAACTTCGACGCCCTCTGGGTGATCAAGCTCGGACCGCTCGGCGCCCGCTTTCCCGAAGGACGGTTCCCGGCCCCCTCGGTGGTCCCGATCGACCTGACCGGCGCCGGCGACGCGCTCGCGGCCGGCTACCTGGTCGGAGGGCCCGATCGCGCGATCCAGGCGGCGGCCCAGAGCGTCCGCCTGATCGGCGCGATGCCGCCTGACCCGTCGCCCGGCTGGGTCGCTGCGACCCGGCATCCGTGACGCGCGCGTCCGCTGTCGTACGGGAACTTCGGCATACTCCGTCTCAGTGGACGATCGAGTCAGCGCGCTGCGGATCGCCGACGCCGATCAAGCGCGCCTGACGTTTCTCGTCGCCGCCCATGCCCTGACCGACGTCCAGCGACTCAACCGGGTTCTGGACGGGAGTCGCGCTGAGACCAGCGCGGAGCACTCGTGGCATCTCGCCCTGTCGGCGGTCATGCTGCGCGAGCATGCCGGCCCGACCGTCGCGATTGACCGAGTGGTGCAGATGCTCCTCATCCACGACGTCGTCGAAGTCGACGTCGGCGACGTTCCGGTGTACGACACGGCCGGCCGGCTCGCCATCGCCGAACTCGAGGATCGAGCCGCGGATCGCCTGTTCGCGCTCCTACCCGAGCCCGACGCGTCGTCATTTCGAACGCTGTGGGGCGAGTTCGAGAGCGCCGAGACCGACGACGCGCGGTTCGCGCGTGCCCTGGACCGCATGCAGCCGCTACTCGTCCACTGGGCGGGCGGCGGCGCGGTCTGGCGTGAGCGTGGCACCACGGTCGAAGACGAGCGTCGGCTACTCGCCGGGATCGAGCAGTACTGGCCGCCGCTGAGTCCGCTGGCGACGGCGATCATCGAGGACGCGGTGGAGCGCGGGATGCTCGTCGACTCGCTCTGAACCCCACGCCGATCACCTGCGCGCGAGGCATCGTGAAACCAAGCGTCAGCCAGCGGGCGCCGGCGGTACGGGGATCACCTCGATGAGGTCGTCAAGCCCGGCGAAGTCAGCAGGGTTGGCGGTATAGAGCGGCAGGTCCGCGGCCTGGGCGGTGGCGGCGATCAGCAGATCGACACCGCGCTGGTCGTGATCGATGTCCAGAACGGAGTCGTGGACGGAGCGGTTCGT
>CAZZWJ010000280.1:0-4201 GCA_964657875.1 uncultured Solirubrobacteraceae bacterium | reverse complement strand
CGCTGGAGCTCTGGGCCGATCCCGAGAACGACTCCGAGGGCAGCTGCTGCTCGGCGAGCGCGGTCGCGCAGGCGCGGGCGCTCGCCCACCGGATGGGGTTGCCCCACTTCACCCTGGACCTGCGCGACGCGTTCCGGGCGGGGGTCGTGCAGCCGTTCATCGACGGCTATGCGGCCGGGGAGACCCCCAACCCGTGCGTCGGCTGCAACGGACACGTCCGCCTGGACGCGATGCTCGAGTTCGCCGACCGCGTCGGCTGCGAGCGGCTGGCCACCGGCCATTACGCGCGAGTGGCCGAGACCGAGGATCCGCGCGGTCCACTGCTGCGCGCCGCCGCGGACCCCGACAAGGACCAGACCTACATGCTCGCCGAGCTCGATCCCGCGTCGCTTCAGCGGATGCGCTTTCCGCTGGGGGATCTGCGCAAGCCCCGGGTGCGCGAGATCGCGGCAGCGGCCGGCCTGCCCGTCGCCGACAAGCCCGACTCCCAGGACCTGTGCTTTCTCGCCGGCACCGATCGCGCCCGCTTCCTCGCTCGCCACGGTGGGGTCGGCGACGCGCCCGGGGAGATCGTGTCGACCTCCGGGGAGGTGCTCGGCGCTCATGACGGCCAGCACCGGTTCACGGTCGGTCAGCGGCGGGGCCTCGGCGTCGGATCCAACCCCGCCCACCCCGAGCCGCTGTTCGTGGTCGACAAGGATGCCGCCGCGCGTCGGGTCACCGTCGGGCCGCGGGCGGCCCTGGCAGTCGACCGGGTGCGGGTGCGCGGCGCCCGTCTGCACCGCGAGGGCGCTCGCGTGGACCGGGTCAAGCTGCGCTACCGCTCGACCCCGCTGCGGGCCTCGCTGCTCGCCGCGCCCGAGGTCGGCCCCGGGCGCCACCGGACGCTCGAGCTCGCCCTCGGCGAGCCCGTCGACGGGGCGGCGCCCGGCCAGCTCGCGTGCCTCATGGACGGCGAGCTCGTCGTCGGCTGCGCGACCATCGCCCGCTGAGAGCGGCCCGACAGAGCTTCCCCGCACCCTCCCGGCATCGTCCCGACCCCGGAACGCTGTCAGGACCGGGTGGGCTCTTACACTGCGACGTCGATGTCGCTGACCACCGACGAGATCCGGGAGACGTACCTGGAGTTCTTCGCCTCCGAGGGCCATCTGCGGGTGCCCTCGGCGTCGCTCGTGCCGACCGACTACGACCCGTCGGTGCTGTTCACGGTCGCCGGGATGGTCCCGTTCAAGCCCTACTTCCTCGGTGAGGAGACGCCGCCGCGCCGGCGCCTCACCGACTGTCAGAAGGTGTTCCGGACCGTCGACATCGAGAACGTCGGCACCACGGCACGCCATCTCACGTTCTTTGAGATGCTCGGCAACTTCTCCTTCGGGGATTACTTCAAGCGCGACGCCCAGCGGCTCGCCTGGCGGTTGTCGACCGAGGGGTTCGGTCTGTCGCCCGACGACATCTGGGTGACGGTGTTCGCCGGCGACGACGCGCTCGGGATCGGTCCCGATGCCGAGGCGATCGACTACTGGCTGGAGATCGGCGTGCCGCGCGACCGGATCGTGGAATGCGATCGCGAGGAGAACTGGTGGCAGATGGGGCCGACCGGCCCCTGCGGTCCGGACTCCGAGCTCTACCTCGATCGCGGACTGGCGTACGGTGCCGCCGACGATCTGCCCGGCGGCGAGAACGCGCGCTTTCTCGAGTTCTGGAACCTCGTCTTCATGCAGTACGACCAGAACCCGGCGGGCGTGCTCACCCCGCTGCCGGCGCAGAGCATCGACACCGGCCTGGGCCTCAATCGCATGGCCTGCATGCTGCAGGGCAAGGAGACGGTCTTCGAGACCGACCAGTTCACGCCGCTGATCGCGCTCGGCGAGGAGCTCTCCGGAAGCCGCTATGCGCAGGACCGGCCCACCGACAAGGCGCTGCGGGTGCTCGCCGATCACAGCCGGGCGATGTCGTTCCTGCTCGCCGACGGGGTCGTGCCCTCCAACGAGGACCGCGGCTACGTGCTGCGGCGGATCATGCGCCGCGCGATCCAGCATGGCCGCGCGCTCGGCCTCGGCCCCGGCACGCTGGAGCGCTACGCCGACGTCGTCGCCGAGACGATGGGCGGCGCCTACCCGGAGCTGCACGCCCAGCGCCCGCTGATCGTGCGGTGGATCGCCGCCGAGGAGGAGTCGTTCGGGCGCACGCTGGAATCGGGTCTCAAGCGCCTGGATGAGCTGATCGAGCGCGCGCGGGACCGCGGCGACGAGGGGATCGCCGCCGCCGACGCCTTCCAGCTGCACGACACGTACGGGTTCCCGATCGACATGACGCTCGAGATCGTCGCCGAGCATGACCTGGGCGTCGACGAGTCGGGCTTTGAGCTGCTCATGGACCAGCAGCGCGCCCGCGGACGGTCGGGTGCGCGGGGCGGGGGAGACGGGCGGCGCGAGCGCGCGACCGTGGTGGCGGGCCAGGTGGACTTCGTCACCGAGTTCGTCGGCTATGAGACCGATCGGGCGCAGACGACGATCGGCGCCGTGGCCCGCGACGGCACGGACGGGACCCTGTTCGTCAAGCTGCGGGAGTCGCCGTTCTACGCCACCGGCGGCGGACAGGTCGCCGACACGGGCGTCGTCGAGTGTGAGAGCGGCAGCTGCCGGGCGACGGTCACCGACGTCATCCGCCTGGGCTCCGATCAGGTGCTCGCGCTCACCCCGCAGAGCGGCAACTTCGAGGTCGGCGGCCGGGTTCACGCCCACGTCGACCACGCGGCCCGTCACGCGACCGCCGCCAACCACACCGCGACCCACCTGCTGCACGCCGCGCTGCGCGCCCGCCTCGGCGACCACGTCCATCAGGCCGGCTCTTACGTCGGACCCGACAAGCTGCGCTTCGATTTCACGCACGGCACCGGGCTCAGCGCGGGCGAGCTCGCCGACGTCGTCGACGCCGTCAACGCCCGGATCCTCGACAGCCAGCCGGTGCGCGCCCTCACCACGACGCTCGACGAGGCGCGGTCACTGGGTGCGATGGCGCTCTTCAACGAGAAGTACGGGGACATCGTGCGGATGGTCGAGGTCGGCGACGGTTCGGTCTCCCGTGAGCTGTGCGGCGGGATCCACGTCCGCAACACGGCCGAGATCGGCCTATTGCGGATCACCGCCGAGACCTCGAGCGCCGCCAACGTGCGACGGATCGAGGCGATCACCGGCCCCGAGGCGGTCGGCTTCGTCCGCGGCCGCGACCGGGAGCTCGAGCGCACCGCGGCCGAGCTGCGGGTCCCCGCCGAGCGGGTCGCGGAGTCCGTCGCCGCGCTGCGCGAGCGCGTGCGGGAGCTCGAGCGCGAGATCAAGCGGGGCGCAACCGCCGCGGGCGGGGGTGACGTGGTCGACCTCGAGGCACTCGCGGGGGCGGCGCGGGAGATCGACGGTGCCCGGATGCTCACCGCGATCGTGCCCGTCGCCGACGCCGACGCGCTGCTCGCGCTCGCCGATCGGCTGAAGGGCACCCTCGGCGATGCGGCGATCGTGCTCGGTCGCGGCGGCGACGGTCGCGTCGACCTGCTCGCGACGGTCGCGCCGGCGCTCGTCGCCCGCGGGGTCAAGGCGGGGGCGATCATCAAGCTGGCGGCGGCGCAGGTCGGTGGCGGCGGGGGCGGCCGCGACACGATGGCCCGGGCCGGCGGGCGCGATCCCGACAAGCTGCCCGACGCGATGCAGGCCGCGGCGGCGGCGATCGAGGCGACGCTCACCGGCAACTGATGGAGTGGCGATGGCAGCCGGCATCGGCGAGGATCTGAACGTGCGCGTGCTCGCCCTGGATTACGGCAGCGCTCGCTGTGGCGCGGCGATCTCCGACCCCACGGGGGTGCTCGCGACGCCGCTTGACCCGGTGCTCGCTCCGGGGACCCGGCGGGGTCACGCGCGCCTGCGCGAGCTCGTCACCGAGACCGGGGCCGAGCGCATCCTGATCGGTCTGCCGCTGTCTCTGAGCGGCGACGACTCCGATCAGACGCGGGAGACCCGAGCCTTCGCCGCGGGCCTCGAGGGGGCCGTCGCGGTGCCGGTCGAGCTCTACGACGAGCGCTTCACGACCCGGTTGGCCGAGCGCAGCGGCGGCCGCGCGAGCGAGGACTCGCGCGCGGCCGCCCATCTGCTGGAGAGCTGGCTGACCCGGCGCCGTCGGGAGGATCACCGTGGCTGACGGAGAGCCTCGG
>CAZZWJ010000279.1:0-4231 GCA_964657875.1 uncultured Solirubrobacteraceae bacterium | reverse complement strand
GACCTCGCCCATCCCGCCGCGACGCTGCTTCAGTCCGCGGATGAGCTGTGGGCGCGCGCCGGCGAAATCGACCTCGTCGTCGTGGCCACCGCCAACGACGCCCACGTCGCGCTGGCGACGGCGGCGATCGACCACGGGCTCGCGGTGGTCGTCGACAAGCCGCTCGCCCCCGATGCCGATGCCGCCGCGCGGCTCGTCGCTCACGCCGACGGCGCCGGGGTGCTGCTCACCGTGTTCCAGAACCGCCGCTGGGACGCCGACCAGCGCCTGCTCCGGCGCCTGCTCGCCGACGGCTCCCTGGGGACGGTGTGGCGGTGTGAGTCGCGGATCGAGCGCTGGGCGGCGGACGCCGACGCCGCGGCCTGGCGACGGGCCACCGATCCGGGACGGGGTGGCGGGCTCACGCTCGACCTCGCCGGCCACCTCGTCGATCAGGTGCTGGAGGCGTTCGGTCCGGTGGGCAGCGTCTACGCCGAGATCGCCCACCGCCGCGGGGAGCCGGGCGACGATGACGGCTTCCTCGCGCTCACCCACGTCGGCGGGGTGACCAGTCACCTGTACGTCTCCGGTGTGGCGGCCGCTCCCGGGCCCCGGCTGCGGGTGCTCGGCAGCGAGGCGGCGCTGCTGGTGACGGCGCCCGACACCCAGGAGCAGCGGCTGCGCGACGGTGAGCGACCGGGCACCACGACCGACTGGGGGATCGCGCCCGAGTACGCGCGCCCCCGGCTGATCGCCGGCGAACGCAGCATCCCGCTCAGCGGACCCGCCGGGGACTGGACGGTTTTCTACCGCGAGCTGGCCGCGGCGCTGAACCAGATCCCGCCCGCACCGCCGCCGGTGGACCCACGTGACGCGGTCGCCGTCCTGCGGGTGCTCGACGCCGCCCGCGTGAGCGCCGCCGAGCAGCGGTCGGTCACGCTGGACTGAGCCGCGGGGGGTCAATCAGCCGGTGAGCCCGGCGAGGCCCGCCTCGGCGCAGGCCCGATCCTGTTCGGGTGTCGCGCCGCTCACCCCGACCGCGCCGAGCACGACGCCGTCCCCGTCACGGACGACGAGCGATCCCGCTCCCGGGATCAGCGGCAGCCGGGTCATGCGGCTCACCGCGTCGACGAACCCGGGTCGCTCGGCGTACTGGGCGGCGATCACATGACCGTCGCGCTGCCACACCGCCGCGCCCTGGGCCTTGGCCTCGGCGATCTGGCCGCTGAGCGGGAAGGCGCCGTCCATGCGATCCAAGCAAACGAGCAGGCCGCCCTCGTCGACGACGGCGACGGTGATCCGCAGACCCTCGCCGCGGGCGTGATCCTGGGCGGCGGCGACGATCGCCCGTGCGGTTGATTGATTCATCACGGGCGGCTCAGTGGGGGAGCAGTCGCCGGGCGGCGTTGCGGGAGAGCAGCACGTTCACCGCGAGCAACAGCAGCTCGGCGACGAGGCTGAGGCCGCCGAGGAGGTTGACGACCCGCTTCAGCGACCGAGCTCGCGACGGGGTGTCGGAGTTGGTCTGGGTGCCATCGGCCATCGGCACCGCGCCGTCGGACGCCTGGAGAGCGAAGCCGATGCCGCCGGCCGCCGACGCGAGGCCGGTGACCGTGACCGCGGCGACCGCGACGTCCTTGGCGAGGATGAGCGTGCGCTGGTCGGGGCTGGTCCACAGCGCACCGGACTGCGATCCCCGCGTCGACAGCCAGCCGGCGACGACCCCCAGCAGCCCGAGTGAGTTGACGTTGCCGTAGCGCCGCCAGGCGTGGTTGAGGACCTTGCCGCGCTCGGACTCATCGCTCACGTCGCTCAACGCGGGATGCATCGCGAAGCGGCCGAACAGGTTGCCGCCCAGTAACGCGGCGAGACCGCCGTCCTGAGCCAGCTGGGCGGCGGCGGGTCCCAGCCGCCGGCGCGAGGGGATGAGGTCGGCCGGATCGGCGCGACGCGTGGGGAGAAGAGACATGTCGCTTCCCTACCCGGGCGCCGCGCCGACGAAAAGCTACGCGGCCCGGAGGGGCACCGCCGCCTCGGGGGTCGCGACCTGAAAGCCGAAGGACTCCTCGAGGTAGAGCGTGACCGTGTCACGGTCGTGGGTGAGGTAGCCGACCGACAGGTCCTGACCCGACTCAAACCGGAAGTCGTCGCCGCGCAGGCTGAGGACGAGCCCGCCCTCGATCCCCGGCGCCCAGACGATCGGACCGCCGACGAGGATCTTCGCGAGGTGGTCGCGGAGCGGATAACCGCCGTGCTCGGCGGTCTCGGAGACACGCTTGTAGCACTCGCTGCCGAGCGCGAGCCCGTACGGGCCCTCGATCCCGCTCGCGAGCAGCTGCTCGACCGCCGCCGCGACCGGACGCGGGTAGCCGTCGGCCTCGCCGGGCAGCGTGAGGCCCTGATGGGGGGATGCCTCGGCGATCCCGGTGATCGACGCGTCGGGCCAGCCGGCGAACACCGCCCGGTTCTCGGCGACGGCGATGTCGTGGGCGGCCGTGTCGAGGGGCTGCAGGTCGGCGTCGGGAGCGCCGCGGTCGTCGTCGGCGAGCTCGGCGCGCGACAGCGTGAACTCCGCCCGGACCTCGACGAGCGCAAGCACCCGGCGGGTCACCGCGCTCACGCCCGGGCACGGCGTCTCGGCCACCGGGGCGACGCGCCCGAGGTTGATCGCCGAGTATCCCCACCCGAACGGGCCGAGGAAATCGACGAGCTTGCGGGCGGCGAGCGCGGCGGTCAACCGCTGACGGGCCTCGTCGTCGATCAGCGCCCAGTTGTGGTCGCTGAGTGGCGCGTGGGAGCGCAGCAGGTGGCCGCTCATCGCCGACCTCCCCGCAATGCGCCGATCCCCAGCGAGCCGGGGGCCGCGGCGGTCGCGGCGGGGCTCGAGGACGGCGATCCGGCCCCGAGGTAGTCCTCGGTGACGATCGTGCCCGACGCGACCGGCGCGCGGTCCTCGGCCGAACCCTCGGCCGCCTCGCCGTTCTCGACGATGTCGCCCTCCTGAAAGAGGATGCCGCGGGCGGTCTCGCGCCACACCGGCGTGCGCCGCAGCAGGAACTCGAGGTCCATCGAGAAGTGCTTGTACTCCTCGCCGACGGCGTCGCGCATGACCGCGGCCGCCTCGGGATCGCGTTCGACGGCGATCCGCTGCTCATACCAGCCGATCGCCTCGGCCTCCTCGGTGAGCGAGGCGCACAGTCGCGCGAACGTGCGGGTCTCCTGAGGCAGTTCCTCGGGAGGCTCGTGGTACTGATCAAAACCCATTTCGTCTCCTGGTCGTCAACTATCCGACGTCACAGGTGAACCTACCCGCCGTGAGACTCTGCGATCATCGGGTGATGGATGTGATCTCGGCTCTGCGCTCACCGGGGCGAAGCGACGGCGTCGCCGGCCTCGCCGACCGCCTCCCGACCGCCCCGCTCGCCGCGGCGGGGCTGATCGCCGGGTTCGGGGTCGCCGTGGGCAGCGGCTCGCGGCCACTCGGTGGCGCGGTGATGGCCGTCTTCGGGCTCACCTGCATCGCGGTGTGGCTGCGCCGGGACGGCCGGCGCGTCGCCGGGCAGCTCACCGCCGCCGGGCTGTTCGCGTTCGCGATGTCCCACGTCCTGGGTCTCGTGATCGGGGCCTGGCCGTCGGTTTTCGTCGTCGCGGCGGGCACCGCGGCGATCTGCCGGCGACTGTCGGACTCGCGCCGCGGGTCGGTGCCGGCGAACTAGCCTGCACTGGCATATGTCCTACACCACCTCCGAAGGTCGCGAACAGGTGCTCGGTGATCTCGCGGTGGCGATCGAGCAGATCGCCGAGGCGCTCGCCGCCCTCGGCGAGGCCTACGAGCAGCTCGACGAGCGGGCCGGCGATGTGCTGGAGGAGAAGCTCTTCCGGCCCGTCCAGGCCGCCTACGGCCGCGCCCGGCGGACCCACTCGGAGTTCGCCGCACGCAGCGGGCTGACGGCCCGCACGTTTGAGCCCCATTCGGCCGGTCCGGCCAATCAGTCGGTCCAGTCTCTGATCGAACGGGCCGTCGACGCCGTCCACGACGCCGATCAGGCGATCGCCGATCTCCAGGATTCGCTGCTGCCGATCGAGGTCGGCGACCAGGAGCTGCGGGCCGGTCTGTCCGGGACGCGCGAGACGCTGTCGACGGTGCAGCAGCGCGCCCGAGACCTCGTGCGCACCGTCGGGCGCTGATCCGCCGCAACGGCGTGCCGATCGATCTTCTCAACAACCTGTATCAGAAGGTCGAAGGCGATCT
>CAZZWJ010000278.1:0-4232 GCA_964657875.1 uncultured Solirubrobacteraceae bacterium | reverse complement strand
GCCGGCGGTGCCCGCCGCGACGGCGGCGACCCCCCGGCAGTGGCTGCGCACGGTCAGCTTCGCCGCGCTCGCCTTCTACGGCGCCGAGCGCTGGGGGCGGCTGATGCGCCATCCGCCGGCCGGCCGCCTGGCGGGGGTGGCGGGCGTCGCGGTCGCGCTCGTGGTGGTCGTCCCGCTCGCGCGTGAGCTCACCGGCCGCTGGCCGGCGAGCGCCCGGCGGCTGCTCACGGGACTCGTCTCCGCGGCCGCCGGGATCGGCGCGCTGGCGATCGCCGGGCTGCGGTGGGAATGGGTGATCCACGTCCGCGTCGCCGTCTCGGTCCGGGCGGTCGGCGACGGGCTCGGATCCCTGGGCGGGGTGCTCGTGCCGTATCTCGGGCGCGGGGACTCGGTGCGGCTCGTGATCATGCTCGGCGCGGTGGTCCTGCTGCTCGACGGGGCGGCGGCACTCGCCTACACCGGGCGGGTGGGAAGCGACATCGGCGACGGCCGCCGCGCCGCGGCCGCCCTGCCCCTCGTCGCCCTCGCGATCGTGCCCGCCACGCTCGTGCCGCCGGCCTCGGCGGCGCTGCAGGGCCTCGTGCTGTTCGGACTGCTCGCCCTGTTCGTGTGGGGCGAGCGGATCCCGCGCGACGGCGTCGGGGCCGCGGTCGGCGTCGCCTGCGCGGCGGCGATCGCCGCGGCGCTCATCGCACCCCGGATCAGCTCCTCGCAGGCGTGGGTGGACTACCGCGCGTGGGCCGGCGGCGGGGCGGGTGTGACGTCGATCGATCACTTCAGCTGGAATCAGAGCTACGGGCCGCTCAACTGGCCCCAGGACGGTCGCGTGGTGCTCACCGTGCACGCCCGCCGCGGGGAGTACTGGAAGGCCGAGGACCTCACCCGCTTCACCGGCAGCGACTGGGTCGCCGCCGCCGCTGGCGCCGGCACGGCATCGGCGCTGCCGGCTCCCCCCGCCGCGGTGCGCCGCCGCTACACCCAGGCGCTGACGGTCTCACTCGGCGACCTCTCCACGCACGAGGTGATCGGCGGTGCGGGGGAGAGCACCCGCCCGCAGATCGCCGGCGGGGTCGCACCCGGCGCGGTCCCCGGCACCTGGATCGCGCGCCGGGCGCTCTCACCCGGCGACAGCTACGCGATCCGCAGCTACTCGCCGCCGGCGTCGGCCGCGCTGCTCACCCGCGTCAGCGCGAGCGCGTACCCGTGGCGGGCGCTGGCGCCCGATCTGAGCCTCACTCTGCCCCAGCGCAGCGGCGCCCGCCCGGGGCTCGTGGCGGTGACGTTCCCCGCCTTTCACCAGCCGCTGCCCGCGGCGACCGCCGCAGCGCTCGCCGGCTCGCCCGACGCGCAGGCGATCGCCCTCGCCCGGCGCCTCGCCGCCCGCGCGAGGACCCCCTACGCGTTCGTCGCCTCCGTGCGCGCGTACCTGGACAGCGGCCGCTACGCCTATGACCAGTCGACGGCCCGCTCGCCCAATCCGCTGATCGCCTTCCTGTTTCACACCCACCGCGGGTACTGCCAGCAGTTCTCCGGTGCGATGGCGCTGCTGCTGCGGATGGGAGGCATGCCGGCGCGGGTCGCCGCCGGGTTCACGTCGGGTCAGTCGGATTCGCCGGCCGGCACCTGGACGGTGGCCGACACCGACGCCCACGCCTGGGTCGAGGCGTGGTTCGCCGGCTACGGCTGGGTGCGCTTTGACCCGACGCCGTCCAGCGACCCGGCGCTCGGGGGCGACGGCAAGGCGACGTCGCCGAACCTGCAGCCGGTCTCCGACGCCCACCGCCGCACCTCGGTGGCGCTCCCGACCGCGAGCACCCCTCACCGGACGCCGGCGGCGGCCAGCCGGGTCGGGGCGACGGCCCACCGCCACGCGACCCGCGGAGGCGGGCAGGACCGTGGACCGTGGCCGTGGCCGTGGATCGGCGGTGCGGGCCTGCTCGTCGCGGTCCTCGGGCTCGGCGCCGGGGTCCGGCGAGGGCGCCGCGGGCACCCCGCCGCGGATCCGCTCGCCGAGCTCGAGCGGGCGATGGCGAGAACCGGCCGCCCGCTGCGCGCCGGGGTGACGCTCGCCACCCTCGAGCACCGCTTCGCCGGCTCCCCCGAGGCGGTCGGCTACGTGCGGGCGCTGCGGCTGCGCCGCTACGGCGCCGGGGCGCCCGCACCCACGGCCGCCGGGCGGCGCGCGGTGCGCAGCGAGCTGGGCGCCGGGCTCGGGCAGTCGGGGCGCCTGCGGGCGCTGTGGGCGCTGCCCCCGCGTCCCCACCTGCGACCGCGCTGAAGGGCGCCGGCGGCCCCACGCCGGATCCCCCGGCTTCGCCTCCCCGGGCTCATAACATTCCGGGTCGATGGACGACGTCTATGAACTCTTTCAACGCGGCACCGAGCTGCTGCGGGCCGGTCACCACCATCAGGCGGCGGTTCCGCTCTCCCGGGCGCGGGACCTGATGCCCGACAAGACGTCGATCCGCGAGGCGCTCGGCCGCGCGCTGTTCGGCGCCCAGCGCTACGAGCAGGCGGCCGCGGAGTTTCAGGCCGTCGTGGACCGTGCGCCGACCGACGACTACGCGCTCTTCTGTCTGGGTCGCAGCCTGCAGCAGCTCGGGCGCGACGCCGAGGCCCGCCAGCCGTTGGCCCTCGCCGCCTGCCTGCAGCCCGGCCGCCGGGACTACCGCGTCTACCGCGACCGGGCGCGGGTGCGGGCCGAGCAGACGCGCGGCGGCTGAGCTCCCGGCGGGCCACCCGGCGCGACCGCGGGCCGGTCCGTCTCCGGGTTCAAGACCCCTGGGCTCAGGGCACGCGGTGCTAGTCTCATCCGACAGCTTTCCGACCGGGAAACCACCCGGGCGTCGTTTTTGAAAGTGGGCGCTCGCCCACTTTTTTTATTGACCAAAGTAGAGGAGACAGTGACCGCCGTGACCGCCCTGCAGACCGAGATCGAAGCCCGCCTCGCCGGCGTGGAGCCCGATGTCGAGGTCCTGCTGGCCGAGGTCGCAGGCCCGACGCTGCGGCTCTTCATCGACCATCCCGGTGGGGTGGACCTCGGTCTGTGCGAGCGCGTGTCCGGACACCTGGGCGACTACCGCGAGCGCTTTACGCTCGAGGTCTCCTCGCCGGGGATCGACCGTCCCCTCACCAAGCCCCAGCACTTCAACCGCTTCCTCGGACGCCGCGCCCGCGTGCGGCTGCGGGATGCCGCCGAAGGCCACAAGCAGCTGACCGGAGAGCTCGTCGGCGCCACCGACCAAGAGGTCACCCTCGCGGCGGGCGACGGGATCGTCACGATCCCCTACGACCAGATCGTCCGCTCCAACCTCGTACCTGGAGACTGAGAACCATGTCCAAGGAGATCGTCGAGGCCGTTCGGGGCCTCGCAGCGGAGAAGAACATCTCGTCGGAGAAGCTCATGGAGGCGCTCGAGGACGCGCTGCTGTCGGCCTACAAGAAGACGCCGGGCTCCGCGCCCTACGCCAAGGTCGAGATGGATCGTGACAGCGGCGACTTCATCGTGTGGGAGCTCAAGATCCCGCCGGAGCTCGAGGAGCAGCTGCTCGTCGACTCCACCGAGGACGAGGAGCCGACCGTCGACCCCGAGACGGGGGAGATGCGCGAGGCGGCCGAGCCCGAGATCGACATGGAGAAGCTCAAGGAGTTCGAGGACCAGATCGAGACCGCGGACGTGACGCCCGCCAACTTCGGCCGGATCGCCGCGCAGACCGCCAAGCAGGTCATCCTGCAGCGCATCCGCGAGGCCGAGCGCGACCTCATGTTCGAGGAGTACCGGGACCGCGTCGGCGAGCTCATCACCGGCATCGTCCAGCAGTCCGACTCGCGCTACACGCTCGTGCAGCTGCGGGAGCGCGTCGAGGCGCTGCTGCCGAAGTCCGAGCAGGTCGACGGCGAGCGCTATGACCATTCCCAGCGCATCAAGGCCGTGATCAAGGACGTCTCCAACTCGACCAAGGGCCCGGCGATCATCGTCTCCCGGCGTGACCCGGAGCTGATCAAGTCGCTGTTCGAGCTCGAGGTCCCGGAGATCGCCGACGGACTGGTGGAGATCACCGACGTCGCCCGCGAGCCCGGCTACCGCTCCAAGATCGCCGTCGTCTCCCACGTCGACGGGGTCGATCCGGTCGGCGCCTGCGTCGGGCCCCGCGGCTCCCGCGTGCGGATGGTCGTCTCCGAGCTGCGCGGCGAGAAGATCGACATCATCCCCTACAACGACGAGCCCGCCC
>CAZZWJ010000277.1:0-4242 GCA_964657875.1 uncultured Solirubrobacteraceae bacterium | reverse complement strand
TCGCTGGCGGCGACGGTCGGCGTCGTCTCCCAGGAGACCTACCTGTTTCACGCCAGCGTGCGCGAGAACCTGCGCTTCGCGCGCCCGCAGGCGAGCGACGCCGAGGTCGAGGCGGCGGCCCGGACGGCGCACATCCACGATCTGATCGCCTCGCTGCCCGACGGGTACGACACCGTCGTCGGCGAACGTGGCTACCGGTTCTCCGGCGGGGAGAAGCAGCGCATGGCGATCGCCCGCACGGTGCTGCGCAACCCGCCGGTGCTCGTGCTCGACGAGGCGACGAGCGCGCTGGACACCCAGACCGAGCACGCGATCCAGGCGGAGCTGGACCGCCTGTCGGAGGGCCGCACGACGATCGTGATCGCCCACCGCCTGTCGACCGTCCGGGACGCCGATCAGATCGTCGTCCTCGATCACGGTCAGATCGTCGAGCGCGGCACCCACGACGAGCTGCTGGGGCTCGGTGGCCACTACGCCGGGCTCGTCGCCCGGGACGTCACCGAGGAGCCCGCCGCCTCGTCGGATTAGGGTGAGCCGGGCGTTGCCCGGCTGACGGTGGGGCGGTCGATGTGTCCCTGCGGCCGGGCGGTTGCCCAACGGCAAACGGCGCCACCGAAGGCAGGATCTGGCCGTGGGTTGTGGTGCGCGCGGGAGAGTCCGCTTCGCTCCCGCATCGACCTCGCTGCGCTCGCGGTGGGGGTGACGCGGCGGATCTCATCTCCCCACCCCTGTCCCGTGCGGGATTTGTGTGCTCGTGGTGCACTTATCCACCACGCGTCCCGGAAAACGGGGTGACCTCACCGCCAACCGTCGCCGCGCGCCTGGTTGGACTCAGTCACCACACGCTGAAGATCTGAAGGCGCTCGCAGTCCCACTCGCCCGGGCTTACGGGCCTCGACGGGCGTAGGGTGTCCGCATGTCGATCGAGAGCGAAGCGGATCTGGAGGGGCTGCGTGCCGCCGGGCGGGTCGTCGCTCGGGCGATCGCGGCGATGCGGGCTCGGGTGCGTCCCGGGATCAGCACCGGGGAGCTTGACCGCGTCGGCGCTCGGGTCTTCGCCGAGGCGGGGGCGCGGTCCGGGCCGCGGCTCGCCTACGACTTCCCGGGCGTCAACTGCATCAGCGTCAACGACGAGGCCGTCCACGGCATCCCGGGACCGCGTCGACTCCGTGAGGGCGATCTGGTCAAGCTCGACGTGACCGCCGAGCTCGACGGCTACTACGCCGACGCCTGCGTCACCGTGCCGGTCGGCAGCGTCCCGGCCTCGCGGATGCGACTCATCTCCGCCGGTCGATCGGCGCTTGACCCGGGACGGCACCCTCGCCGCGCACTTCGAGCACACGATCGTCATCACCGACGCGGCGCCGATCATCCTCACCGTCTGAGCACGCGGTGCGGGTCGCGGGCGGTTCCGTGCGGGACTGCGGGCGGGTGCTGGGAAGGCTCGCCGGCCTGAGGTCGAGGAAGGCTCCCGGCGGTTGCCGGAACGTCGTCAGCCCGCCGCCGTCGGCCGCTCGCCCAGCGCCGCGACGCGGCCGGAGTGGAGGAAGAGCTCGTAGGAGAGCAGCGAGCCGGGCGAGACGTTGAGGTGGCCCGGGGGGCCGGCGAGGGCGGTGTCGAACTCGAGCAGGGCCCCGGTGTGCGGGTCCAGGACGAGCGTGTCGCGCACCGCGAGATCGGGGCCGAGGAGCGTGCGGGCGGCGGCGCTCGTGAACTGGATCACGACCCCGGAGCGGCCGTTGCGGTCCCGGGCCGTCCCGGCGTTCGTGAGGCCGGCGTCACCGGCGAGCAGGCGCAGGATCTCCGACTCGGCGGCGGCGGGGATCGGCTCCACGCCCGCGAGCCCGGCGAACGCCGTCAGGGCGGCCTGCGTCGAGATGCCGCGGTGCAGCCCGAGGCGTTGATCGAGCGTCGCGGCACTGCCGGTGAGCGCCGGCACCCGGGTTCCGGCGGGCAGCGCGGTGACGCGAGTCGACGCCCCGTGCGGAGTCTGGGCGACGACGAGCGCCCGGCCGGCGCCGTCGCCCGCGCGCCACGTCGAGATCAGCTGGGGCCGGGGATGGTCGACGTGGTGTCCCACGTGCTGGTCGGCGAGCTGCCAGAGCTCGCGCTGCACGTAGGCGTAGCGCCCGCGCGCGGCGATCCCCGCCGGCTGACGGCGGGCGACCGCCGACAGCTCAAGCAGGGTGGCGGCGGCGCTCGGCGGCGTCCCCGGAGTGATCGCCAGCGTCGACGGCGTCACCGCGAGGCGGGGGTGGGAGGGACCCCAGCCGAACAGGGGATGACCGATCAGCACGATCAGCTCGACGACGATCGCCAACGCGAGGACGGCGTTCTGGATCGTGCGCGGTCGAGCCACGGCCTCTGTGTAGCGCAGCCCGCGGCGCGGGGTGCCGCCCGCGGCCCGCCGTGACTCCGGCGGACGGGCGAGCGCGGGTGCCCCGGCGGGCACGCAGCACGGGGACGAGCGTCGCGAGCAGCAGCCCGGCGATGATCAGCAACGGGACCCCGTCACCGGTCCGCTGCGACAGGCCCGCGGCGGCGGGCGCGCCGATCACCTCGCCGGTGGCGTAGGCGAGGTTGACCATCGTCGTGGCGAGCAGCAGCGTCACCCCCGCGCGCTCGGTCGCCTCGGTCATCATCGACACCGCGGGGATCACCCCCGCCGTGAGGGGCCCGCCGATCGCGAGCACGGTGACCAGGCCGAGGAGGAGCACGTCGTGGGGGAGAGCGAGCGCCGCCACCAGCGGGGCGCCGGCGCCGAGTCCGACGGCGACCGTCGCCAGCGCGCCCCGACGGTCGACGCAGCGGCCGACGAGCGGCGAGAGCAGTGCCGAGAGCGCCGACGCGGCGACGAACGCGGCGCCGACCGCCCAGCCGGGTGCGCCGAAATGGGCCATCCGCAGCGGCAGCAGCGCGGTCACGGCGCCGAACAGGATCGCGTCCAGCGTGATCAGCCACGCGCCGAGACCGAACCCGCCGGCTCCGAATGCGCCACGCAGTTGCCGGAGGATCTCGCCGGTGCGCGGGCGGTCCGCCGGCTCGGGAAGCGCCCAGGTCCAGCCGGCGAGCGCGAGCGCGGCGGCGCCGGTGGCGCAGAACACCGGGACGGTTCCGGCGAGGACGGCGAGCGTCCCGAGCAGCGGGCCGATCATCGTGCCGATCGTCGCCGCGCCGATCGCGCCACCGATCGCGGCGCCCCGACGGTGCCCCGGCGCCTGGGCGATCACCCAGGTGAGACCGCCGCTCCAGATCAGGCCGCAGAAGACGCCCTGGGTGAGGCGCAGCAGGTCGAGCGCGAGCAGGTCGGGGGCGAGCGCGAAGCCGACGACCGCCAGGCCGAAGCCGATCAGGCCGGCGAGCGTCGTGCGGCGCACCCCGCAGCGGGCGGCGAGCCAGCCGCCGAGCAGGGCGCCCGGGATCAGACCCACCGAGTAGCCGGCGGTGAGCACCCCGATCGCCCCCGCGGAGGCGTGCAGGACGTGGGCGTAGTGGGGCAGCAGCGGGGTGACCGCCGTGTACATCGCCGACTCGAACGCGAGCAGGATCCGGACGGTCCGCATGAGAGCCCGCAGTCGTGCGTCGGCCGGCATCTGGATACGACGTCTCATCGTGCGTCCGCCAGCAGCGCCGTGAGCAGCCGCTCGAGCTCGGGCCGCGGGTCGCGGCGGACCGCGTCGCCCGTCGCCAGGCCGTCGATGATCAGGCCGTCGCAGGCGGCGACGAGCAGCCGCGCGTCGTCGACGGGCCGGCGGGACCCGGCACGCTGAAGCAACGCGCCGATCCACTGCAGGTAGGCCTCGGTCCAGCGCTCCGACAGGCCCTGCAGCGCCGGACGCCGGGCGGCCTCGAGCATGAGCGCATAGGTCGCCATCAGCGCGCCGCGGTCGGCGGCGGGGCCGCCGTCCGCGACCGTGCCCGCGAGCACCGAGACGATCACGGCCGGGGTGGGGGCGCCGTCGTCCTCGAGGACCCGCTGCGCGCCAGCGCGCAGACGCTCGGTGTCCTGGTCGGCGGCATGGGCGAGTGCCTCGGTGAGCAGCTGCTCCTTTGAATCGAACCAGTACGTCGTGGAGGCGAGCGGAAGCCCCGCGCGCTCGGCGACGCGCCGGTGGGTGACCGCGTCGGCGCCGAGCTCGCCGACGAGCGTCAGCGTCGCGTCGAGCAGGGCAGCCCGGCGCGCCGCGCCACGGGGTCGGGTGGGGTGAGTGGAGGCCATCGGTACCGCTAATGGTACAAACG
>CAZZWJ010000276.1:0-4260 GCA_964657875.1 uncultured Solirubrobacteraceae bacterium | reverse complement strand
CGAGCGAGCCGGGAAGCTCACCGGATCGGGGATCGTGGAGGCGTAGCTGACGACCGTCCCCCGTGGCGCCACGCGCTGCAGGGCCAGCCCGAGCGTCGCGCCCCCGAGCCCGTCCAGGATGACGTCGAACGGGTCGCCGTCGGCGGCGAGCTCGTCGATCACCGCCTCGGCGCCGAGCTCGATGAGCCCCTCGCCGCGGCGGGCCAGGGCGGTGACGTGCGCGCCCGAACGCGCGGCGAGCTGGACCGCGAAGCGCCCGACCCCGCCGCTCGCGCCGGTGACGAGCACCCGCCGGCCGAGCACGAAGCCACCGCGCTGCAGCCCATGCAGGGCGGTGAGCCCGGCGACCGGGAGCGTGGCCGCGTCGGTGAACGACACCGCGTCGGGCAGCGCGGCGAGCGTCTCGGTCGGGACCGCGGCGCGTTGGGCCCACGCACCGCTGCCGGCACCGACGCCATGGGGGTCGCACATGCCCACGACGCGGGTCCCCTCGGGTGGGCCGCTGCCGTCGGCGGCGGCGCGTCGCACGACGCCCGACAGATCCCAGCCGGTCACCCGTCCGGGCGCCATCGCCTCCAGACGCCTGACCTCACCGCGATTGAGGCTGAACGCGCGGACATCGACGAGCGCCTGGTCGGAGCGGACGTCGGGCTCGGGCGCCTCGGCGAGGCGGACCCGCGGTGGCTCTGAATCACTGACGAGCGCCCTCACGGCCGCCGATCCTAGGCCGTGGCAGGGGTCACGGCGAGGGAGCTCGGGGAGGCAGGCAGCGCCGAGGAGCCCGGGGAGCGGACCTCGGGCCACGGCCACCCGGGGCGGGCGAGGTAGTACCCCTGGACGAGCGGCACGCCGACGCGGTTGAGCACGTCGAGCTCCGCCTCGGTCTCGACCCCCTCGGCGACGAGATGGCCGCCCGTCGCCTCTCCCCAGCTCACCATCGCGGCCACCAGCGCCTCGCGATCGCGATCGCGGTCCACGCCGGTGACCAGCGAGCGGTCCAGCTTGAGGTAGTCGGGGTGCAGGATGGAGATCTGGCGCAGACCGGAGTACCCCGCGCCCACGTCGTCGATGGCGAAGCGCGCTCCGCGCGCCCGGAGCCGGACGATCTCGCCGCGCATGCCGTCGGTGTCGTGGATGACGCTGTTCTCGGTGAGCTCGAGGATGAGGCCGTCGAGAGTCGTGAGGGCGTCGAGCTGGGCGCGCACCCGGGGGTCGAGCAGCATGGGGCCCGACAGGTTGATGGAGAGCGCCGCACCGCCGGGGCGCTGCGCGAGCACCCGCAGCCCGGCGGCCAGACAGGCGAGCTCCAGCTCCTCGCGCATCCCGAGCTCGTCGGCGAGCGCGAGCCAGTGCAGCGGGTCAGACGTGAGGCGCGAGGAGAACCGGGCGAGCGCCTCGTAGGCGTGCACCGTCCCGGTGGCGACCGACACGATCGGCTGGACGGCGACCGAGAGGCCGTCGCCGGCGATCAGCCGCTCCAGGGACTCCCGGGCGCCACCGCTGTCGGCGAGCGACTCACCGGCGTAGACCGAGACGCCGGTGCCACCGGCGCGCTTGGCGACCCGCAGCGCGACATCGGCGGCGCGCAGCAATCCGTCGGTGTCGCCGCCCGTTCGGGGGAGGTCCGCGACGCCGAGCGACACCCGCACGCCCGGGTCCTCGCGCAACCCCCGCCGCAGCTCGTCCGCCAGCGCCGAGGGGTCCGCAGCGTGCACGATCGCGGCGAACTCATCACCGCCGAGCCGGCCGACGACGCCGGTCTCGCCGAGGGTCGTGACGAGCCGCTCGGCGACCTGTCGCAGCAGCGTGTCGCCGGCGGCGTGGCCGGCGACCTTGTTGACCGCGCGGAAGTTGTCGAGGTCGACGAGCAGGAGCGCCGCCGTCTGCTCCGGGGCATCCCCGGCGACCTGGGCCGGGTCGCGGCTGACGAGATGCTCGAGCTCGGCCCGGAACCGCCGTCGCGTGAAGACACCGGTGAGGGCATCCTGGTCGGCCTCTTCACGGGCCCGGTCATGAAGGGCCCGCAGCTCCCGGGTCACGCGTCCACAGGTGAGCAGCAGGATGATCGTGGCCAGGCAGAAGACCCCGTATTCGAGGTTCGTGCCCCGATGGCGCACGAGTGGCAGCACGAGCGCCGTGAGCAGGAACGCGCGGCCTGACCAGTGGCGTCGCCCACCGCGCGCGAGCACCCCGCAGGCGACGCAGCACAGCCACAGCAACCCGGACACGGTGACCCGCTCGGGCCCGAGGCTGACGATGAGCATCGCCGAGATCGGCGCCACCGACTCCTCGACGACCAACCAGCGACCTCCCGGCAGCTTCAGCTGGACCAGGGCGGTGACGAGGACGATCACGAAGCCGGCGAACGCCGCGGCGCGCGGCAGGTGCATTCCGGCGCTGGTGAGCGCCACCACGATGCCGGCGACCGCCATCACCGCCCGGCCGCATGCGGCGGTGCGCCTGGCCCGTCGCAGTCCCGCGGTCAGCTGTTCGTCGGGTCGCACGGATTCCGCATCGGCCGTCGAAGAGGTCGACATAAGCGACTAAAGTCTGGGAGATCGCAGCCGATACGGCCCCTCTACGTGAATCTCCTGCGGAGGCGGCCGAGTTCGACGCCGGAATCTCACGCGGGATCGTGCTGCTGCTGGCGATCACCAGCGGTGCCGCCGCCGCGAACCTCTACTACGCCCAGCCGCTGCTGCACACGCTCGGTCACGTGTTCTCGGTGTCGACGGGCACGATTGGGCTGATCGTCACATTCGCCCAGATCGGCTACGTGCTCGGCCTCGCGTTCATCGTCCCGCTCGGGGATCTGCTGGAGCGACGCGGGCTCATCATCGCGACGCTGCTCGTCACCGCGGCGGCGATGGTCGTCTGCGGCCTGGCGCCGTCATTCGGCGTGTTCGCCGCGGCGACGCTGATCGTCGGCCTGAGCGCGGTCGCCGGTCAGGTGATCGTGCCGATGGCCTCGTCGCTGGCCCGCCCGAACGAGCGCGGGACGGTCGTGGGCACGGTGATGAGCGGGCTGCTCATCGGGATCCTGCTCGCGCGCACGTTCAGCGGGATCATCTCGGGCGCGCTGGGATGGCGCGTGGTCTTCTTCATCGCCGCCGGCCTGATCGTCGTGCTCGCCGCGGTGCTGCGCCGGGCGCTGCCCCGCGTGCCGGCGACCTCGGCGGATCTGCGCTACAGCCAGATCCTGCGCTCGGTCCTGTCGCTGATCACCACCCAGCCGGTGCTGCGCCAGCGGATGGCCCTCGGGGCGCTCGGCTTCGGCTGCTTCTCGGTGCTGTGGACATCGCTCGCGTTTCAGCTGTCCGCCGCGCCGTTTCACGACAGCAGCGCGGTGATCGGCCTGTTCGGGCTCGCGGGTGTCGCGGGGGCGGGCGCGGCGACGATCGTCGGTCGTCTCGCCGATCGCGGCTACGGCGCGCTGGTGACGACGGCGAGCACCGGGGCGATGCTGCTGTCGTTCGGGATCCTCTGGATCGGGCGTCACTCCACGATCGGGCTGCTCATCGGCATCGTCGTCCTGGACCTCGGCGTGCAGGGGCTGCAGATCGCCAACCAGGGCACGATCTACACCCTCGTCCCGGAGGCACGAAGCCGCCTGACGACCGCCTACATGGTCGCCTACTTCACCGGCGGCGCCGTGCTGTCGGCGCTCACCGCGGCGCTCGACGCCGCCGACGGGTGGGCCGGCGTCTGCGTCGTCGGTGGCGCGACGGCGCTCGCCGCGCTGCTCGTGTGGGGGGCCACGGCGCGGGTGGGGCGCGGCTGACGCACCGGGGCGCGGCCGGCGGGGTGCGGGCCGATGCCTCGCCACTCCGGACGCCCGCGGCCGTCAGACGCCCGACGGCGGCCCGACGAGCAGCTCCCGCGCGCGGGTCGCTCCGATCGACAGCAGCAGCGTCGGCAGCCGCGGGCCGGTCTCGGCGTCGACGAGCAGCCGGTAGACCACCCGGAAGAAGCCACGCTGGGCCGCCTTGAGCTCGGCGGTCGGCGCGTCCTCGGCCTCGAGGCCGAACGCGCGCCTGGGGATCGCGTAGACGAGCGCGGTGAGCGCCTCGAGCGTCCACTCGCGTCCCATCCCGTCCGCGAGCTCGGCCACGGCCCCGCGCATCGCCGGCTCGAGCGTCGCATGGACGTCGGCCGCGAACCGCTCGCGCACCCGGGTGCGCTGGTCCTCGGGCACGAGCTCGGTGGCGTAGTGGATCGCGCAGTCCAGCCGCGGCTGCAGGCTCGCCAGCAGCGCGGTGG
>CAZZWJ010000275.1:0-4270 GCA_964657875.1 uncultured Solirubrobacteraceae bacterium | reverse complement strand
GCGAGGCCGATTGTGGGGAGGGGGTAGGGCGACGAGATGGCAGACGCGGCTCGGTCGAGTGTGCGTCAACCCGCTCCATCGTCCGGGTGTCTCAGCAGCAGTCGTAGCCCGTTTCGCAGCAACCCGCCGCTGGTGGGTCATTGAACCCGACCGGAGCGCAGCAGTCATCACCTTCGCCCCGCCATAACTGCACGCTCTCGGTCGCTGCGATCGCGGCGACAACCAGGGCGGCGATCGGGTCGATCACGCTCAGTCCGGCGGAGGCGCCGATGAGCGCGGTCAGTGCGGCCGCCGCCTGCGCGGCACAGAGCAGGTTCTGCACCCCCTCGCCCGCGGTGGCGCCCGATCCCAGCTGTCGGGCGAGGCGCAGCTTGGCCCACCCGAGTCCGGGCATCAGGACGATCGCCGACGCGGTGACCGCCACCCCCAGGACACTTGACCGGGTGTCGCTACCGACGATGAGGCGGTGCATCGCCTCGTAGACGAAGACGGGGACGAGCAGCAGGAACGATCCAGCGACAAGCCGCTGCGCGACCGGCTCGCTGGAGTCAGACGCGGTCCGTGAGCCGGTGAAGCGCCAGATGACGATGATCGAGGCCAGGCCCTCCACAAACGAGGACGCCGCCCACGCGACGACGCTCAGCGCGTTTGCGTCCACCCCCGCGATCAGGCCTACGACGCCCTCGACGGTCATCCATCCCAGCGACAGCCACGACAAGAGTCGCGCCCTCCGCGCCGTCCGCAGCCATGCGGCATCTTGTGAGACGGCACCCGGCGACCTGTGGCTCGCGGACGCCCGGAGCATTGGCAGCTCAACGGGGCTCACACCGCCACTGCCTCCACCATCGACAGCAGCTTCAGGCCTCGATCTGTCAACGATGCGAAGACGACCTTGCCCTCACGGCGAGTGGCCACGAGCCCGTCGCGACGCAGCCGGCCGAGGTGATGGGAGACCACTTTCTCGCTCTGCCCGGTCACCCAGCCGAGATCGCAGCCGCACAGCTCACACCGTCCGAGGGCCTGGACGATCACCAGACGCGTCGGGTCGGCGACGACCTTCATGAGGCCGGCGAGGCGGACCGCGCGATCGTGGTCAAGTGAGGCGCGAACCTCTTCCGCGACTTCGAGGTCGAGGCACAGCAGATCGCACGAATCCATGAACTCAATCTAACCGAGATTGGACTGTTCCCTGCACCTCCGCGACGGCCGCTCAGTCGCCGACCCGGGTCTGAGCGTCGTCGCCGCTGCTTTCCCGGCTGGCCAACCGAGGATCGGTCGGGCCGCGGTGCTGCGGATTCGTGGAACCGGAACCGGAAGCGGCTGAGAGCCGGCGGCGCTCAGTCCGCGTCTGCGAGGAGGCGGGCGAGAGTGCGTCGCGGGACGAGAAGCTGAGGACTGTCCACGTCTGCGAGGGTGATCAACGCCTTCCAGAGCGCCCATCCGCGCGCTCGCGCCCACGTGTCGTTGTCGAGCCGTGCGGCGCGGCGAAACCGCTCGCGTTCGTCGTGATCCATGAACGTCCAGGCGATCACCAGGTCACACGCGGGGTCGCCGACGCCGCACGTGCCGAAGTCGATGACCGCGCTCACGGCCCCTTCGCTGATGAGCACGTTGCCCGCGGCCAGGTCTCCGTGAAACCACACGGGATCCTGTGGCCAGGCGGAGCGGACAGCCTGAGCCCAGATCTTCTGGCTGGCGTCTTGATCGACCGTTTCGCCGAGCACGTCGAGGGCATGCTGAACCTCGTCGGAGTAGACGCTCGGGTGGCAGCCTCGAAAGAATGAATGGCGACCGCAGGCGGGGCCGGTTGCGACCGGAGCGCGGCGTAGCTCAGCCAGAAACCCGCCGAGCTGCCGGGCGACCTGTTCGCGATCGACGTAGGACGCGTCCTCGAGGTTCTCTCCGGGCAACCAACGCCGGACCGACCACGGTAACGGGAACCGGTCACTGGGTCGGCCGGTGGCCACGACGTCGGGTAGAGCGAGGGAGACCATCCCCGACAGCAGCGGCAGCGCGCGATCCTCTTTGGCCACGCCTGCCGCGTACGGTGCCGCGCTCGGCAGCCGGACGCTCAGCTCCTCGCCCAGACGAAACGTGCGGTTGTCATTGCCCTGGTGCGCGCACGGGGTGACGTCGAGGGCTTGCCATTGCGGAAATTGAGCCGCGATGAGGTCGCGAACCAGGCGGACGGTGATCTCCATCTGCGCGATTGAATCGAGCTGCGCTCCCGCGCGGGCGCAGACCCCCGGCACTCGACCCCGTCTGACGCCCCCAATAGCTTGATCACCACCGACAGCGGCTTGGAGCGGTGACTGAGCCTGAACGTCATGCGGGGGTCACCCGGCCTGTCGGCGTCACTGCGCGTTGCCGGCGCGGAAGTAAGCGATGTAGTCGGCGACCGAGCGCTCGACGTCCCACTCCGGCAGGTAGCCGGTGTCCTGGTGCAGTCGGGTGATGTCGAGGTAGCTTGGCGGCACGCTGCAACCGGGCTCGAGCTCGAGTTCGAAGTCGGGTACGACGGATTTGATCGCGGCGATCACCTCGTTGTTGGTGGTCATCCTGCCTGCGGCGACGTTGTAGGTCGTGTGCGTGAGCGTGTCGGCCGTCTGCAGTAGCGCGGTCGCCCGGCCGAGGTCGTAGACGTAGCAGAGGTCAAGGCCGTCGTCGGCCTTGAGCCGACCGGTCACGCCGGAGAGGTCGACCGGTGTGCCGGTCGCCGCGGCGTGGACGAACTGGGGTGCGGGAAAGGCGAAGTTCGGGAGGTGCCCGAGCGGCCCCCACGCCCCGCTGATGCGCAGGTGAATGATCTCCATCCCGGTAGCCCCGGCGAGGTGCTGGCCCAGCAGCTCGCTGATTCGCTTGAAGGTGGGGATCACATGCGGGGCGGTCAGCGGCACCGGCAGATCCTCGCTCAGGGCGCCGGTGTTCGACAGGCCGGCGTAGACGCCGATCGTGCTGGCCAGGCTGAGGCGCTTGACGCCCCACTCCTGCGCGACCTCAATGAGGTTGAAGAGCCCACCGAGGGCGTCGCGGGCGGCCTTCACGGGAGCCTCGTCGGGGCTGGGTGGCCAGGGCATCGAGCCGGCCATGTGCACGATTCCGGTGATCGCGTAGTCGCGGCCGATCGCCCGCAGGGCATCGAGGTCCTTGACGTCTGCCTGCACCACGTCCACCGGTGCGCTGAAGCGTCCGTCCGGGATCTCGGGGCGGCGGCGCTGAACGAGTACGCACTGCTCGCCGGTGTCGAGCAGCGCCTGCACGGTCGCGCTGCCGATGTGGCCGAGTCCTCCGGTGATCAAGATCATCGCTGCCTCCTATTCGTCTGCTGAACAGATCATCAGTATAACTGACGATCAGCCTAGCCGATAGGCTCAGTCCAATGCCGACGGGCGGTGAAACCAGATCACGGACGAGCCGACGGCTGGCCTACCTGTTCAAGCACGCCGAGAGGCTGATGTCTGAGCTGCATGTCGAGGCGCTTGCGCCCTTCGACATCCACGCCCGCGATCTCGGGGTGCTGCTGGTGATCGACCGCTCTGAGCCGGCCTCCCAGCAGCAGGTTGCCCAGCGCCTGGGGGTTGACCGCACCACGATGGTGGCGATCATCGATGCGCTCGAGGCCAAGGGCATCATCGCTCGCCGCCCCGACGCCGAAGATCGCCGTCGCAACGTGATCGAGTTGACGCCGGCCGGCCACCACATCCTCCGTCAGGCGATCACGGCCAGCGACGCGGCCGAGGCTGAGCTGCTCGCTCCGCTCAGCCCCGCAGAGGCCGAGCAGCTCCGGGACCTGTTGGCGCGGATCCTCGACCGAGCCTGAGGTGGTTCATTCCAGTTCAGCGCTCATCTGCTGAGCGTTGGCCACGGAAGGTCAGTTCAGCGCAGGTTGGCGCGGATGAGGGTGAGGATGGCGTCGGCGGCGGCACGGAGCTGACCGGGGTCGCGGTGGACCTGGGTGAGCAGCAGGCCGCCCTGGAGCAGCGCGAGGGTCTGGGTGGCGAGCTGATCAGCGTCGGTTGAGGGATTCAGCTCGCCGCGGCCGAGCATGAGCGCCAGCCCGGCCCGGAGACCGGCCTGCCAGCGATCAAGTCCGTCGGCGATGGCGAGTCGGGCATGTTCGTCGACCTCGGCGAGCTGCCCGGCGAAGGAGCCGATCGGGCAACCTCCTCGCGCGTGGCGCTGCTGTTGCAGGGCCACGAGCGCATCGAGATACCGCTCGATCCCGGTCAGGCTGTCGCACTGCCGCAGCAGCCCAGCCTGTAGACCCATC
>CAZZWJ010000274.1:0-4278 GCA_964657875.1 uncultured Solirubrobacteraceae bacterium | reverse complement strand
GAGTAGTGCCCGTTGACGGCGACCTGCGCTGTCCCCGTCTTGCCCGCGAGGTCATAGCCCGGGATCGCGGCCCCGGAGGCCGTCCCGCCGTCGGCGAGCACGCCGCGGAGCATGTCCCGCAGCTGCGACGCCGTGGTCGTCGAGATGATCCGATGGCCACGCGGCGTCGAGGTTGCCCGACCACCGACGGACTGGACGACATGCGGCGAGCGCAGGATGCCGCCGTTGGCGATCGCCGAATAGACGTCGGCCATCTGCATCGGCGTCACCGACTCGCCCTGGCCGAACGGCAGGTTGTACATCGAGGTGCCGGAGTACTGGGCGGGGTTCAGGATCGATCCCGCGTTCTCGCCCGGCAGATCGACGCCGGTGGTCGACCCCAGCCCGAAGCGACGCACCCAGTAGTTGAAGCGGTCCGCGCCCAGCTTCTGGCCGATGAGATCGGCGCCGATGTTGCTGGAGACCTTGAGGATCTTGGCGGTCGTGAGGTCCTCGTCGCTGTGCGGCTCGGCATCGTTGATGACCGTGCCGTACGGCGTCTGCAGCGCTGAGGGGACCGCGAACTGGGTCGAGGGGGTGATCAGCTTGTCCTGCAGGGCGCCGGCGACCGTCACTGCCTTGAACGTCGAGCCGGGCTCGTAGGTGAAGGAGACCGCGTGGTCCTGGATCGCGTTGTCGATCTGTGTGGGGGTCCCGCTCCCGTAGGGGTCGTTGGCATCGACGCGCGGCCAGTTTCCGAGGGCGAGGATTGCGCCGTCGCTCGGTCGCATGACGATTGCGGTCGCGAACTTCGGCGAATACTGCTTGCCCACTCCGGCGAGCACCTGCTCGACCTCGTCCTGCAGTGGCGCGGAGATCGTGAGCCGCAGCGACTTGCCCGGCGTCACCTTGCGCACGTTGTGGATCGAGATCGGGGTTCCGGTGCTCGGGTTGTCGATGACCTTGCGCTGACCGTTGGTCCCCGACAGCTGGTGATTGAATTTGTACTCCAGGCCGGCGAGGCCGCTGCCGGTACCGCTGACGTAGCCGATCACCTGCGAGAGGTCCCAAGCCCGCGGATAGACGCGCTTGGTGGCGGACTCGGTGTACAGGCCGTTGATCGGCTTACCGTTGACCGTCAGATGCAGCACCTTGGCGGCGAGGCGCGGAGACGCCTGGGTCGTGATCGGCGAATAGCCTCCGCGCTTGACGTCGGTGAGGGCCGTGAGCACGGTCGCCGAGGACATGTGCAGCAGCGGCGCGACCTGGCGCGCCATCGCGCGGGCGTCGCCGTCACGGGCGATCACGTAGGGGTCGGCGACGATGTCGTCGACCGGCTCCGACAGCGCGAGCGGCACCCCGCTTGAGTCGGTGATCTCGCCCCGGTCGGCGGGCACCGGCTCATTACTCACCTGCTCGTCGTAGGCCGCCGTCTTGAGATGGCCCGACTGCACCGCCCCCAGCCACAGGGCTCGGGACAGCGCGACGGCGAGCAGCACGATGAAGATGAGAAACAGCCACCCGGTGCGGCGATCGATGACGCGCACGGCGCGATCCCTACTGGCCGGAGGTGTGGATGACCGCGGCGGCCCGCGCCGCCGCGCTCTGGGCGGTCCGGGCGGCGAACGCCGTCGCGTCGGGCGCGTGGATGTTCGCCAGCGCCCGGCCGAGGTTGCCGGTCGCCGCGTCGCTCACGAACAGCGGCTGCGTCGCGGCCGGCATGCTCATCCCCAGATCGACGGCTTTCGACTCGATGCGCTGAGCGTCGGACAACCGCGAGACCGAGGCGCGCAGCACCTGATTCTCACTCTGCAGTTGGGCGGAGCTCACTGACGAGCGCCCGATCGAGGCGTTGAACTTGAGCACCTCGACCTGCATCGCGACGATCCCCACGAGCAGCACCCCGAGCAGGGGGATCCAGAGCCGCCCGCGGACCACCCGGTCCAGCAGCGAATGGTCAGGCAGGGTCCGCAACCGGCTGAGGGCGCGGGCGCTGCGGGGCACCCGCGCGGGCATGTCGACCCGGGGCGCGCGTCGGGGCGTCGGGCGCGGCGCGGCCGGTCGCACCGCCGGAGCCGGGGTGCCCGCCAGCGGGCCGGAGACACGGCGGGGCGCGCGGGGGGCGGTCGATCGCTGGAGCGGCTGACGATGGGTTGGCCGCGGGGTCGACGGATGCGGTGATGCCGGGCGCTTGGCGGGTGTCGGTGCCCGACGCGGGGGTGCGGTCGGCGACGCCGGGTGGCTCTGCCCGGTTGGGCGGGGGCGTTCGGTGGAGCGCTTGGTGCGGGCGGCGGGGGTGACCGCGGTGGGCGTCATCTCGGGCTGACCTCCAGCTTGCGGGCGGCGCGCAGGTGCGCGGAACGGGAACGGGGGTTGTCGGCGATCTCGCCGGGGCTCGGCGCGATCGCCCGGCGGGTGAGCAGCTCGGCCTCGGGCTCGTGACCGCAGACGCAGATCGGCAGGTCGGGGGGGCAGATGCAGCCGCGGGCGCGCTCGACGAGGAAGCGCTTCACCAGCCGGTCCTCGAGGGAGTGAAACGAGATCGCGGCCAGCCGCCCACCGGTGGACAGCAGCTCCCAGGCCTCGGGCAGGGCCTCCTGCAGCTGGACGAGCTCGTCGTTGACCGCGATGCGCAGTGCCTGAAAGGTCCGCTTGGCGGGATGTCCGCCGGCGAAGCGCGCGGGCACCGGTACCGCCGACGTGATCACCTCGACGAGCTGCTGGGTGCCGGTGATCTCCTCCCGGCCACGCTCGCGGACGATCGCGCGCACGATCTGGCCGGCGTAGCGCTCCTCGCCGTACCGGCGCAGGATCCGCGCGAGCTGGCGCTCGTCCCAGGTGTTGACGATCTCCTGGGCGGTGAGCGGTTGGCGCGGGTCCATCCGCATGTCCAGTGGCGCGTCGTAGGCGTAGGAGAAGCCCCGCTGCCACGTGTCGATCTGCATGGAGGACATTCCGAGGTCGAGGTAGACGACGTCCGCGTTCAGGCGCTCGGCGTTGAGCTGGGACAGCGCGGTGGCGAAGTCGGCGCGAATGAAGCGCGTGTGACAGTCGACCTCGGCGGCGAGTGCCTCGAAGCGCTCCTCGGCGGTCGGATCGCGGTCGATCCCGATGAGCGTCCCCGCAGGCCCCAGGCGCTCGGCGAGCAGCCGGGCGTGTCCGGCGCCGCCGACCGTGCAGTCGACCGCGACCTCTCCGGGTCGAGGGTCGACGACGTCGATCAGCTCGCCGGCGAGAACCGGGACGTGCTCCCTGGTCATGTCAAGCAGTGTGGCCAAGGCTCGCCGTGAGTTGCGGGATGCGGTTGAGAACCTCGGTGAAGGTCTCGGTGTGCTGGGCGCGGTCCCAGACCTCCAGGCACTCCCCGGTGCCGGAGACGACGACCTCCTTGGTGAGGCCGGCGTACCCCATGAGCTGGGAGGGGATCATCACGCGGTGGGCGGAGTCGAGCTCGGTGTCGAAGGACATGCCGTTGTAGAAGCGCTTGAGCTCACGGGCGCGGGCATCCGACGGGTTGAGGTCGGCGAGCACCGCGCGCGTGAACGCGTCGTAGTCCGCGGGGGTCCAGATCGCCACCGTGCGCGGCGCGCCCACCTTGATCTCCGGCGACGGCGCGAGCACCACGCCGTCGGCGAGCAGGTCGCGGAACTTCGCCGGGATCGTGAGCCGGTGCTTCGCGTCGAGCGCGTGTTCGAAGGTTCCGCGGAAGTTCAAGGGAGGGCATGAGCCAGAAGTTTTGGCTCCAGATCTCTGAGGGCCGAGTGGGAGGAACTCAGCGGCTCAACGTCCGAAGCGAGGGTCACGGTATCCCACTCTCTCCCACGATGCAACCCAACGCCCACCATCTCCCCCACTTTTCCTCCACATCGCCCCCGGTGATGTCCAACGGCCCACCTGACGGGCGATCACACGGCCGCCGATCTCTCCAGGCGCGCGGCCGTCGTGCACGCGTTCCTGCAGCCGGCGTTCCTGGGCGGCGGATTGCAGATCCGGCCCCGTTCCGTCCGGGCTGTCTGCTTCCCCGGGCCAGGCTTCTCGCGCGGCCGCGACTGCTGGCAGCGTGAGCCCGAGGACAGCGCAACAGCTGGGAGGAGCGGTCGTCAGCGTGCCGCCCACGAACGCCCGGTCCACGCCGCGCGTTAGTTGGCCGCCGACGCGGGCGCGATACCGCCGCGGGCACTCCACGGGAGTAGGCCCGGTCGATCTCGGCCTCGATCCTTTGCAGCCGGCGCCAAGAGCCCGCCCGGAAGAAGCGCCGGACGAGACGCGCAGCCTCAATGCGGTGAGCGGACCCATGAC
>CAZZWJ010000273.1:0-4291 GCA_964657875.1 uncultured Solirubrobacteraceae bacterium | reverse complement strand
TTTCCGGTGGCTATGGCGAGGGGGAAACACCTCTTCCCTTTCCGAACAGAGCCGTTAAGCCCCTCAGCGCCGATGGTACTTGGCCCGCAAGGGCCTGGGAGAGTAGGTCGCCGCCGGTTTTTCGTCGTGCGAGAGCCCCGCTTCGGCGGGGCTCTCGTCGTATGTGAGGTGATGGCGCGCCTGCCTCGTGGGACTCTCCGGATGGGGCTCGCGTACGTCGTCCTGCGTGCGTGACCGCGTCGGCGCTCCGGCGTGCGATGGGGGATCTTCGGGTCCGGTTGCCGGGGTCTGGCGCCGGGGCGGCGGTCGTGGGATAATCCTCAGATGAGTACATCGAATGAGACGGGCGAGCCGATCACCGAAGCGGGGCTCGCGGCGTTGAAGGCGGAGATCGGTGAGCTTGAGACGGTCGCTCGCCGGGAGATCGCGGCGCGGATCCTCGAGGCCCGCGGCCACGGGGATCTCAAGGAGAACGCCGAGTACCACGCCGCCAAGGAGGATCAGGGTCACCTCGAGACCCGCATCCTGCGGCTGCGTCAGCGGATGCGCAAGGCCGTGGTCGTCGAGTCGATCCCGGAGGACGGGAGCACGATGGGGTTCGCGCGCACTGCGGAGATCCGCGATCTCAACACCGACGAGGTGCATCAGTGGACGATCGTCGGCGCCGCTGAGGCCGACCGGTCCGCCGGCAAGCTGTCGGCCGAGTCACCGGTCGCCCAGGCGCTGCTCGACCATAAGGTGGGCGAGACGGTCGAGCTCGAAACCCCCCGGGGCATTCGCAAGCTGAAGATCGAACGGCTCGTCTGACCGATCGGAGGTTGGAGGGAGCGCGCGTCGAGACGACCTCCGGCACGGCCGGGTGCCGATGCGTTTGTATCGCTTGACACGAGCGTCGGGTAGGAGGACGATGACGCGTATGAACTTCCTCGCGGTAGGAGTGGATCGATGACCAGCCGTGGATGCGTGCCGTGCGCCGATACACCGTTCGATCGAAGGGCGGCGATCGCGGACTGTGCTCGTCAGGGTGGCCAACTCACGCGGACGCCCATCGCCGAGCGGGATCTCGCCTGGCACGTGAAGGCCTACTTCCTCGGGGACATCGGAGCGCTCGCGTCGGCCGCGCTGCGGACCGACGGGGACGGCCCCACGGCACCGACGCGCTGAGCGGGCCGGATGTTCACGGCGGGGCCGTGCGTGGTCAGTGCACGCGGTCGCGGTCGGGCTGTGTGGGTGCCCGCACCGGGTGCGCGGGTGCGCGTGCAGGCACGAGGCAGTGCATCTGCCGTGCCGCGACGGTGCCGGCGCGGCGCTCGAGTCGAATCTGGACGGTGCGCTCGTGGGGGTGGGGGACGGTGGCCTCTGACTCGGGCGCGCCGACGAGCATGTCGTCGACGATCTCAAGCAGGTTCTGCATCCGTCGCTTTGATGACTGGAACATACGTTCGATAGTACGGCCCCGGTCGGACGGAACGTGTGTTCTGAAACGGATCTTGCGTCGGCGCTGATCTGAGGCGACGAGTGCTCAGACGGATGGCGGCGGATTGAGCGATCAATGGCCGGGGGACTCGACGTCCGGGCCCTGCAGCAGGGCGGCATCCCTCAGGTCACCGGAAGGCCGAGCCCGTCGGCGATGTCCAGCAGATCCCCGTCGGCCACGGTCACCCAAGGTGTACGCACGGGAGCACCGGTAGGCCGCTCAGGTCGCCAGCTCAGGAGCCGAGCGAGGCCCAGACGTCGAGCTTGCTCGCGATGCGCTCGACGACCGCCCCGGTGAACTCCGAGGTGCCCGCGTGCCCGCCGAGGTCGGGGGTCTTGATCCCGGCGGCGACCGTCTCCAGTGTGGACTCATAGATCGCGCGCGAGGCCCGCTCGCACGCCGCACCGTGGCGGTCGGATGCGTGGCGCATGAGCGCCCCGCAGGCGAGGATCATCGCCAGCGGGTTGGCGAGGTCCTTGCCGAGCAGCGCCGGTGCGGTGCCGTGGGGCGCCTCGGCCATCGCCACCTGGGTCGCGTAATCGTCGTCGAAGGCGAGCAGCACCGACTCGGCCCCGGCGATCGAGCCGAACATCGGCAGCACGAGGTCCGACAGGCAGTCGCCGTCGCGGTTCAGCGCCGGAATCACGAGCGGGGCGTCGGTGGCGCCCGACAGCAGTCCGGCGTAGGTGGCATCGATGAGCACCGGCTGATAGACGACGTCGGGGTGGCGGGCCGCGGCGGCGTCGAGCTCCTCCTTGAGCATCCCCTCATAGACCGGCGAGACGGTCCACTTGGGTCCGCCGTAGACCCGGGCGCCCGCGCGTGCGGCGGCGCGGAAGGCGTACTCGGCGACCGCGTGGCAGGTCGAGCGGGTGATCTTCTCCGTCCGAAACGCGACCTCCTCGCCCGAGCCGGCCTCACCCGCGCGCGACTCCTCCGCTCCGTAGGCATCCTCGACGGCCATCCGCACGACCGAGATCGGATGATGGACCCCGGCGATCGGCGCCACCCCGGGCAGGCGGCGACCGGTGCGGACGATCACCTTGCCGTCGACCTCCTCGCGCAGGATGCGATTGGGGGATCCGACGTCGCCGGCGGTCTCCGGCGTGATCGTCGCCGCCTTGAGGCCGAGGCCGGATTCGCGCATCGCCACCGCCGCCTCGTGGACGATCCCGTTGGCGGACGAGCGACGAGCCTCGAGTGACAGGTCAAACCGGGCGAGCTCCAGCGAGGGCAGGCCGAGCAGGTCGCCGTCGAGCACGCGCAGGGACTCCTCCAGAAGCTCCTGGCCGGTCTCGTCGCCCTCCATGACGACGACTCGCAGAGCGCTCACGAGGACGTTCCAAGAGCCGGCATGAGCACGTCTCGGCGCTCGGCGAGCGCCGAGATCACGAACGCGACGTGCTCGTCGAAGTCGACGCCGAGCTCGGCGGCGCCGGTGGTGAGATCCTCGCGGCTCACCGCCGCCGCGAACCCGGCCGACTTCATCTTCTTCTTCACCGATTTCGGCGTCATCCCGACCAGTCCCTCGGGTCTCACGTAGGCGCAGGCGAGCACGAACCCCGAGAGCTCGTCGACGGCGAACAGCGCCCGTTCCATGTCGGTCTCCCGCGCGACGCCGAGAAACGGCGCGTGCGTCGCGATCGCCCGCACGAGCGCCGGCGGGTATCCGCGCGCCTCGAGCTCCCGCATCGCCGTGCGGGGATGGCCGTCGTCGGTGTCGAGGTCGGGGAAGCGCTCGTAGTCGAGGTCGTGCAGGAGGCCCGTGAGACCCCACAGCTCCACCTCGTCGGGGGCCATTCGCCCCCCGTAGGCGCGCATCGCGGCCTCAACGGCGAGCGCGTGGCGACGCAGCGAATCGCTCTGCGTCCAGAGGCAAAGCAGGTCCCAGGATGCCTCACGCGAATCCTCCACCACGATGCCCATCACCCTAGCTCACACCTCCGCGCCGACCGCGCCCTCCGCGCCGCCGATGACGCCCCCCAGTCCAGCGGCTAGTCTGCCGGGCGACCGTCCGCACCCCACGTCAGCGAGGTCGATCTGCATGGAGAAGTTCCTCATCGACGGCGGCGTGCCGCTCTCGGGCACGATCACGCCGGCCGGAAACAAGAACAGCGCGCTGCCGATCCTCGCCGCGACCCTGCTCACCTCCGATCCGGTGGTGCTGCGCAACGTCCCCCGGATCGCGGACGTGGAGATGATGGTGGCCCTGCTGCAGTCCCTCGGGGCACAGACGGAATGGACCGCCCACAGCGAGCTGCGCGTCGACGCCTCGACCGTCGACACGACGGCCGTCGACCCGGCCTTCGCGGAGCAGATCCGCGCCTCCTTCCTGCTCGCCGGACCGCTGCTCGCGCGCTTCGGCGCCGCCCACATGCCCCCGCCCGGTGGCGATGTGATCGGCCGCCGGCGCCTGGATCCCCATCTCGACGCCTTCCGCGCGCTCGGGGCCGAGGTCGAGGATCGCTGGGACGAGGTCGAGCTCGCCGCCCCCGCACTCGGCCTGCGGCCCTGCGACTTCCTCATGGACGAGGCATCGGTGATGGCGACCGAGAACGCGCTCATGGCCGCCGCGCTCACCCGCGGCACGACCGTGATCCGCAACGCCGCCTCCGAGCCGCACGTCCAAGACCTCGCGCGGATGTTGACGGCGATGGGGGCTCCGATCGACGGGATCGGCTCCAACGTGATGACCGTCCACGGGCAGTCGAGCCTGCGCGGCTGCACGTACGTGATCGCCCCGGACCACATCGAGATCGGCTCGTTCATGGCGCTCGCCGGCGTCACCGGCGGCGAGCTGATCATCAAGGACAC
>CAZZWJ010000272.1:0-4291 GCA_964657875.1 uncultured Solirubrobacteraceae bacterium | reverse complement strand
GACCGGCCGCTTCGCGGTGCGCGCCGGGGCCTCCCGGGTCGTGCGCACCGTCGGTCATGAGCGGTTGCGCGTCCGTCCGTGCGATCGCCGGGCGTCGGTCATCCGCGCCGGCGGCTGACAGGCGCGGCGCCGCCGCGCCGAGCGGCCTATCCTCCGGGCGCGATGGCGTCCAAGCGCAAGCCTCGCAACCGCGGCTCGGCGCCGCAAGCGGTCGCCTCGACGCGGCGTGAGGATCGCGCGGCCCGCCGGGCCGCCGCCGACAACGAGCGTCGGCGTAGCACCCGGACGCTCGGGACCGAGGGGGAGCGGCCGCTGGGCGTGTTCGGTGCGGTGCCGGTGTCCGAGGCGGCGATCCTCGGGGGCCTGATCACGGCGGTCGTCGGCTTCCTCAACCATGCCCACGTGACGATCGTGATCGGCCTGGTGATCTGCGGACTCGGGGTGATGGAGGTCGCGGGCCGTGAGCACTTCTCGGGGTTTCGCTCCCACAGTTCGCTGCTGGCGGCGATCCCCGCGATCGGCGTCGAGGTCGGCGTCGTCGCGCTGTTCGGCGATCCCCACAACCGCGGGTTTCTCATCATCGTGATCGTGCCGGTGTTCGCGCTGCTCTTCTGGGGACTGCGCCACCGCTTCCAGATCGCCCGTCACGCCCGGGTCATGCGGGCCGCGCGCCCGCGCGCCCCTACCGCTCGCTGAACATCGTCCGGTCCTCGAGCCGGTCCGAGGCGTCGCCCTCGGCGACATCGGACGGATCGGGCGCCGTGCCCGGCAGCGAGAGGGTGAACCGGGCGCCGCCGCCGGGATCGTTGACGACCGATGCGGTGCCGCCGTGCTGCTCGGTGACCTGACGCACGATCGCGAGACCCAATCCCGAGCCCTGGCTTCCGCGCGAGTTGGTGCCGCGGAAGAAGCGATCGAACAGGAACGGCAGGTCCTCCTCGTCGACCCCCGGGCCGTGGTCTCGGACGGTGACGCCCGTGGGGCCGACGTTCACCTCGACCACGCCCGCGACCGGGGAGTGTCGGGTGGCGTTGTCGAGCAGGTTGTTGACCGCACGCTCCAGGCGCTCCGGGACCCCGTCGAGCTGGGTGGGCACGAGCGTCTCCGTGAAGATGATCTCCGGCGCGTTGCGCCGGGCCCGCTCCACACAGGCGGCGACGACCAGGTCCAGACGCACGTCGTCGGGCTCGGCGCCGGGCTGGTCGCCGCGCGCGAGCTCGATCAGATCGTTGACGAGTGCCGACAGCTCCTCGGACTGCTCGACGACGTCGGTGAGCATCTCGGCGCGCTCGGCCGGATCGAGGTCCGGCGTCTGGAGCAGGATCTCGATGTTCGTGCGCAGGCTCGTCACCGGCGTGCGCAGCTCGTGGGAGGCGTCGGCGACGAGCTGGCGTTGGGCGCGCACCGACTCATCGAGGGCGTGACGGGAGCGCTGCAGGCGGTCGAGCATCGCGTTGAAGCGGGTCGCCAGCTGACCGACCTCGTCGTCGGCGTGGACGCGCAGGCGCATCGAGAGGTCGTCGGTCTCGCCGATGTGCTCCGCAGTCGCCGCCACCTCATTGAGGGGGCGCAGCACCCGGCGGGAGGCGATGCGGCCGAGGAGGCCGGCGACGACGACGCCGCCGATGAGGACGAGCAGGAGGATGAGGCGCAGGGTGGACAGGACCGAGTCGACGGTGCCCAGAGGGCGTGCAAGCTGGACGGCGACTGACGCTCCCGTCTGCGACGAGTCGTGGAAGGTGATCACCCGTAGGTGGCTCTTGCCGACGTAGGCATCGCTCAGCGTCGTCGAGGACCGACCTGAGGCCACCGCGCGCGTGTTGGCGTTGACGGGAAGACTCAATCCCCCGACGGTGCTGAGGGCCGATCCATTCGCGCCGACGATCTGGTCATAGGAGGCTGGACCCCCGGCGTTGGCCGGGAGGTCTCCGAAGCTCCCGCGGAGGGCGACCTGCCCGTTGCGGAGCACCGCGACCGACTGGCTGCGCAGCGCATTGTCGATCTGCCCGCGCAGCTGCCCGCGCACGACCGCGTAACAGATGGCGACGGCGAGCAGGACGGCGATCCCGACCGATGCGGCGGCGATGATCGAGAGGCGCCTGCGCAGTGCCATGCGAGCCGGCCCGCTTACCGACTCAGTCGCGCAGGACGTAGCCGACGCCGCGGACCGTGTGCAGCAGTCGCGACTCGCCGCCCTCCTCGGTCTTGCGCCGCAGATACCCCATGTAGACGCCGAGCGCGTTGGAGGTGGGACCGAAGTCATATCCCCACACGTTCTCGAAGATCGTCGTGCGGGTGAGGACCTGGCGCGGATGGCGCAGGAACAGCTCCAGCAGCAGGAACTCGGTCTTGGAGAGCTCGATCACGCGCTGGCCGCGGCGGACCTCGTGGGCGACCGGATCCAGGGAGAGGTCGCCGTAGCGCAGCACCTCGCCCTCGCCGGTGCCGTCGCCCGAGCGGCGCAGCAGCGCCCGCAGCCGGGCCTGCAGCTCGCGCAGCGCGAACGGCTTGACCAGGTAGTCGTCCAGGCCCTCGACGCGGTCGTCGATCGCGTCGCGTGCGGTGAGCATGAGCACGGGAGTGCGGTCACCGCCCTTGCGCAGGCGCCGGCAGACCTCGAGGCCGTCGAGCTTGGGCATCATCACGTCGAGGATCACCGCATCGGCGGGGTGGGAGGCGAGCTGATCCAGCGCCTCCTCGCCGTCGGCGGCAAGCGTCACGTCGTGGTTCTCCAGACGCAGCGCACGCTCCAGGGCGCGGCGCACAGCGGGTTCGTCGTCGACGACGAGGACTCGGGACATACAGACATCATCGCGCGAATGCGTAACAAACGGCGAAGATCTCCCTGCAGAGAGTGGCCGGTCAGTCGAGCCCGACGAGCAGCGGCGCGTGGTCGGAGGGCTTGTGGCCCTTGCGGTAGTCACGTTGCATCGCACACGACGTCAGGCGATCGGCCAGGCCACCGGCCCGACTGACGAGCGCCAGGTCGATGCGCAGGCCGAGGCCCTTGTGGAAGTGGCCGGCCCGGTAGTCCCACCACGTGTACTGGACCTCGCCGGGATGCAGCTCTGCGTGGGCGTCGACCATCCCGGCGTTGAGGATCGTCTGCAGCCGCCCGCGTTCGGAGTCGCTGACGTGCGTGCCGCCGGCGAACGCCGCCGGGTCATAGACGTCGTCGTCGGCGGGGGCGATGTTCATGTCCCCGGCGACGAACACCCCGCCGGGGGACTGCGCCGTGAGCTGCGCGATGCGGGTGGTCATCGCGTCGAGGAACGCGAGCTTGCGGGGGAACTCGGGTGAGTCGAGCGAGCGGCCGTTGGGCACGTAGACGCTCGCGACGCGGACGCCCTCCACGGTCGCCTCACACCAACGCGCCTCTTCGGGCACCGGGTCGCCGGGGAGCTCGAGGACCGGGTCCTGGAGGGCGAGCCCCTCCCGGGCGAGGATCGCCACCCCCGCCCAGCGCCCGGCGGAGTGGTGGACGGCTTGGTAGCCCGCGGCGGCGAGCTCGGCGTCCGGGAACGCGTCGGGGTTGGCCTTCGTCTCCTGCAGGCAGATGACGTCGGGCGCGTGCTGCGCGCAGAACTCGAGCACCCGCGGGAGACGTACCTTGAGCGAGTTGACGTTCCAGGTGGCGATGCGCATGCAGACGAACGTACCCGCTGCAGGCTCAGCGCTCCCCCTGGGCGAGCGCCACGGCGATCCACACGAGCCCCCGCAGGCTCATCGTTCCCCCTGGGCGAGAGCCACGGCGATCCACACGAGCCCCCGCCGGCTCATCGTTCCCCCTGGGCGAGAGCCACGGCGATCCACACGAGCACCCGCTCGATTTCCTCGGCGACCTGGCGGCGGGTGACGTGCAGGATCTGGTGGCGACCGTGGGCGGTGAGCTCGTTGTGCCGGGTGCGGTCGTTGTGAAACGCGGCCGGTCCGGAGTGGAAGTCGTATGAGTCGTACTCGACGATGAGGCGCTGCTCGCGCCACAGCAGGTCGGGGAGGTAGCCGCCGAGGGCGACGTTCGCCTCGGGTGAGGGGAGGCCGGCCCGCCGGATCGCGGTCAGCAGTCGCGCCTCGGAGCGCGACCACGCGTCGGCAGAGGGGCGACCGGGATCCAGCAGCCGGCGCATCCGCGGCGTGCCGGGCCGCCGGCGGTGACGGTCCAGGGCTTCGGTGAGCTTCGTGCGACTGGTCTTGCGCAGTGCCTGGTCGATGAGCGGCTCAAGCATCGCGTCGGTGAGGGTCGGGGCGAGGTCGATGAGCGTCCGGGCGACCGAGGTGGCGGGCAGGCGCT
>CAZZWJ010000271.1:0-4324 GCA_964657875.1 uncultured Solirubrobacteraceae bacterium | reverse complement strand
CTTCGAGGCGCTGCGCGACGCCCACGTCCCCAGCGAGCTGACGATCATCGGCGCGACCTACGAGGAACTGGCGCCGCTGATCATGGACGACCGCGGGATCCGCGTGCTCGGCCGGGTCGACGACGCGCGCAAGCACGCCGAGCTGCAGGACGCCGACGTCCTCTGCGCTCCGTCCCTGGGCGGGGAGAGCTTCGGCATGGTCCTCACCGAGGCGTTCGCGGCGGGGACCCCGGTGCTCGCCTCCGACATCGCCGGTTACCGCGGCGTCGTCCGCGACGGCATCGACGGGGTGCTCGTGCCCCGCGGCGATGCGCAGGCGCTCGCCGTCGCCCTGCGCGACCTCTCCGACGAGCCCGAGCGCCTGCGCGCGATGGCGCGCGCCGCGGCCGCCGGCGTGGAGCGCTTCGCGTGGCCACGGGTGGCCGCACAGGTGATGGAGGCCTACGAGGATGCGATCGCGGTGCCCGCGCCGGCCGGCGCCGTGCAGCGCCTCGCGGTCGCCACCGGGGTTCGGCCCGCCGACCTGCAGCCCGTGGTGGCGCCTGCGCGACTGGTCAGCCTGGAGCCCGCACCCGTCGTGAGCGGCCGGCGCCGCGCGCTGAGCCTCGCGCGTCGCGGGGCGTTCGCGGGCGTGTGGATCGGCGCCGTCGTGCTGGCGATCATCGCGCTGCAGAAGATCGGGATCGGCAACATCGGATCGGCGCTGCTGAACTCCAGTCCCACCTGGGTGATCCTCGGTCTCGCGGTGATGTGCTCGGCGATGGCGATGCGCGCCGTCTCGTGGCTGGCGATCCTCCGCGCGGCGCTGCCCCGGGCGAAGATCCGGCTGGCCGACTCGTTGCAGGGGACGTTCATCGGCGTGCTCATGTCATCGACGCTGCCGGCCCGGCTCGGGGAGCCGGCCCGGGCGCTCGTCGTCGCCCGTCGCGCCGGCAACCCACGCGAGACGCTACCGGTGGTGCTCGGCACGCTCGTCTCCCAGACGCTGCTCAACATCGTCGCGCTGATCATCCTCGGCGTCGTCATGTTCTCCTCGGTGAACATCTTCAGCGGCCATCAGGAGGCGCTGTTGATCGTCGCGATCGTTCCGCTGGCGCTGCTCGCCCTTGTGCTGATCGCCCCTCTGGTGCTGCGCCGAAGCGCGGCGGCGCGGCTGCCCTCCCGCCGGCTCACCGTGGCGCTCGCCTGGATGCGCGGGGCGATGACCCGGGTGCGCGGCGGGCTGATCGTGTTCCGCGACCCCAAGCTGGGGACGATCGCCGTCGCCGGGCAGCTTGCGGCGTGGGCGCTTCAGTGGGTCTCCTGCTACATGCTGCTGATCGCGCTCGGTCTCGACCACCGGGCCGGTGTGGGTGCCGCCGCCGCGGTCCTGTTCGCGGTCAACATCACCGCGGTGCTCCCCGCCACGCCCGCCAACCTCGGCGTCTTTCAGGCCGCGTGTGCCGCGGTCCTGCACACGGGCTGGCACATCCCGATCGTCACCGGAGTCGCCTACGGCGTCATCCTCCAGGCGGTCGAGGTGACGACCGCGATCCTCACCGGGACCCCGGCGCTGCTCAAGGAGGGCATGTCGTGGCGTGAGGTGCGACTGCGCGCGATGAACGCCGCCCCGGTGAAGCTCCCCGCCCGGGCGGGTGGGCAGGCTCATCGCGGCGACGGTCTGAGCGAGATCTGAAACCCGCGGGGTCGCGGCGCGATCCTCCGTCTGGCGTCACTGGGCGTGTCCGGTGGCGCGGCGACGTCCACCCCCGCTCAGAGTCGTTGAGGCGGGTCATCCAATGGCGTCTCCGAGCGCCGTGGACGGGCCTTCAACTGACCCGACCCGACCATCAACCTCTCAGGCGACAACGACCTGATCGTCGTCGGAGAGATCGGCCCGCAGCGTCGGGTCCCGAACGCTGCCGGCGATCAGTTCGTCGGCGGCGGTCCGCTCGGGTGCCGCCAGGCGTCCCGACTTCATCGTGAAGTAGATCGCCTGGGGATGGTGGGCGATGATCGCGAGCGTCGACTGCTCGGGCTCCAGCGCGTAGCCACCGCTGAGGCGCAGGCCGATCTGCGGCGCGTCGAGCAGCCGGAAGACCTTCTCGAGCTCGGACTGCTCGGGGCAGCTCGGGTACCCCCAGGAGTAGCGCCGGCCCTGGGCGGACCCGACGCCCAGCTCCCGACGCACCCGGGCGTGCATCCACTCCGCCATCCCCTCGGCGGTCTGGACGCCGAGTCCGTGGACGAAGAGCTGCTCGGCGTATTCGCCGTCGGCCTCCAGCGACGCCATCAGCTCGGTCACCTCATCGCCGGCGGTCACCGCCTGGAAGGCGACGACGTCGACGCCGGATCCGATCGGCCGGTAGAAGTCGGCGAGGCAGATGCGGTCATGGCGCGGCTGGCGCGGGAACACGAGTCGCTCGAGCTCGACGGGATTCGCCGGATCGAAATCCTCCGGATCCCAGACGACGAGCGAGTTGCCGTCGGAGTTGCAGGGGAAGTAGCCGGCGAGCGCGCGGGGCCGCAGGTAGTCCTGCTCGCGCCACATCCGCTCCAGCCGCGGTTGGAAGTCGCCGCCCACGAGCTCGGTCCAGGCATCGCCCTTGACCCCCTTGCCGCCCCAGTGCAGCTTGAACAGCACATGGGTGTCGAGGTGGGGAAAGATCTCCTCCAGCGGCACGTCGATCTCCCGGGCGCCCCAGAACGGCGGCGTGGGGACCTCGACGTCGACCGCGGCGCTGCTGCGCACCGAGGTGTCGTCGACCGCGGGTGCGCCCTCGTCGACGGCGACCGGAGCGTCACGCAGGGTTCGCGCCGCATCCCGCGTCTTGGCCAGGAGCGCCGCCCGGGCGTCGGCGTCGACGAGCTGATCCATCTTGGCCAGCCCCTCAAACGCGTCCTTGCAGTAGAAGACCCCCGGCGCGTACTGCTCCTCCGACGCGGTGCCGCCCGGGTAGAGGATGCGCAGGCCGAAGTTGCGATTGATCGCCGCGCCGCCGATCAGCACCGGGTACTCGAGACCCCGCGTGTGCAGCTCCTGGACGCAGGCGGGCATCTGCTTGGAGGTCGAGACGAGCAGCGCCGAGAGCCCGATCGCGGTCGCGTCGTGCTCGATGGCGGCGTCGAGGATCGCCGAGATCGGGACCTGCTTGCCGAGGTCGACGACCGTGTACCCGTTGTTGGTGAGGATCGTGTTGACGAGCGACTTGCCGATGTCGTGCACGTCGCCGAACACGGTCGCGATCACGACCGTGCCCTTCGTGTACCCCTCGAGCTTGTCGAGGTAGTTCTCCAGCCGGGCGACCGCCTTCTTCATGACCTCGGCGGACTGCAGCACGAACGGCAGGATGAGCTCCCCGGCGCCGAACTTGTCGCCGACCTCCTTCATCGCCGGCAACAGAACCTGGTTGAGCGTCGGGACGGCACCGATCTTCTGCACCGACGCGTCGATCCAGTCCTCCACGCCCTCCTTCTTGCGGCGCAGGACGTGGAAGTGCAGCGCCTCCTCGGGCTCCATCCCCTCCGTGGGGTCCGCGGGGCCGGCACCGTCGCCCTCGGTGTCCTCGCCCTGGGACTCGAAGTGGGCGATGAACCGCTCCAGCGCGTCCTCGCGGCGGTCGAAGACGAGATCGTCGGCGAGCACGCGCTCGGCCTCGCCGATCTCGCTGTAGGGCGTGATGTGGTTGGGGTTGACCATCGCCAGATCCAGACCCGCCTCCACGCAGTGATGCAGGAACACCGAGTTGAGCACGCGCCGCGCCGGCAGGCCGACCCCGAAGGAGACGTTGGAGACCCCGAGCGAGGTCTGGACCCCGGGCAGCCGCTCCTTGACCAGGCGGATGCCGTCGATCGTCGCCGCCGCCGAGGGTCGCCACTCCGGGTCGCCGGTCGTCAGCGTGAAGGTGAGGCAGTCGAAGATGAGCGCGTCGCGGTCCAGGCCGTGCTCGTCGCAGCACAGCTCGACCAGCCGCTGGGCGATCTCGAGCTTGCGCTCGGCGGTCTTCGCCATCCCGACCTCGTCGATCGTCAGCGCGATCAGCGCGGCGCCGTGGGCGAGCGCCAGCGGGGCGACGCGATCGAGCTTGTCGCGGCCGGCCTCGAGGTTGACGGAGTTGACGATCGCCCGGCCGGGGATCGCCTCCAGGGCCGCCTCGATCACGTCGGGCTCGGTCGAGTCGATCTGGATCGGCGCGGACTGGCTGAGGGAGATCCGCTTGACGAGCTCGCCCATCTGCGCCGCCTCGTCCTGGCGCTCGGTCAGCGCGACGCAGACGTCGAGCACGTGCGCGCCGCCGGTCACCTGGTCCTCGGCGACGACGAGCAGGCCGTCGTAGTCGTCGGC
>CAZZWJ010000270.1:0-4325 GCA_964657875.1 uncultured Solirubrobacteraceae bacterium | reverse complement strand
ACCCCCGTCGGCACCGGCCACGACGGCGCCGGCTGCGGTGCAGCTCACTGATGCCTCGGCGACCAGCCAAAGCATCGTGTGGTGCCGCGGCGACGGTTGCAAATACCCCACCGCTGCCCTGCAGTTCACGCTCACCCGCGCCGCACCGGTCCGGCTGATCCTGCGCGCTCACACCCCCAACGGCTGGCACGCAATAGCGACCACCCGCCTCGACGGGCACCCCGGCGTCAACCACGACCGAATCGCAGGACGGTGGCACGGCCAGCTCGTCCCCGCCCGCCACGTCCAAATCCTCATACAAACCCGATCCGGCAACCACTGGAAGACCGACAACACCATCGCTCTGACCGTCCGGCATACCAGCTGACCACGCCCGTGATCAAACACAATCGCCGCAGTCGCAACGCGTACCGCCTGTCAAGCCCCAGCGCGGTGAGTACGCACACCGCACACTCGATCATCAGAAGCTGCAGCCAACAAGAACCCGTAGCGCCTGCGACACCGAGACGGCTCGCGCTCCTCGGCGCACCAGCTCAGCAGCCGCTCAGCAAGCCCGCAGCAGACATCCGCCTTGACGATCGTCCGAACGTCTACTCCACGACAGCTTCGACGCTTTGGCCGAGCCCTTGCAGACGAGCGCACCGACGACACAGCGCTCGTCACCGTCATTGCCGCCGGGCGAGTCCGATGCCGCGATACCAGGCGCGAGCGGTCGAGCACCTCGAACGAGCAGCATGTTGCGGCTCCGGGTCAGTGATGAGGCGGAACCTGCGCCCTGGTCCGGTACGCCCAATCGCGATTTTCGCGATCCGGCACCACGCCCCGGAACGCAGAAAGCCCCGCATGTGCGGGGCTTTCTGTTCAAGCGGCTGAAGAGACTCGAACTCTCGACCTTCTGCATGGCAAGCAGACGCTCTAGCCAACTGAGCTACAGCCGCGAAGGACCGCGGAGTATATCCGCGGGGGCCTCGGGAGAGAGGCGACGATGAGAATCGAACTCATGTGGACGGCTTTGCAGGCCGCTGCGTAGCCACTCCGCCACGTCGCCGAGAGCTGAGAAGGGTAGCGATGAACCGGTCAGGCGCTGCGCAGCACGACGCCGCCGCCGAACGGGTCCCGGACGAGCATCGCGTCGTGACCGTCGCTCGCCGGCCCGTTGTCGGAGGACTCGAGCGTCGCTCCGACGTCGCGCAGGCGCTCGGACAGCTCGCCGAGCTCGTCGGCGTCCCCGACGACGACCTCGAACGAGCGCAGCCCCACGGCGCCCGCAGCGGGGCGAGCGGCGCCGGCGCTGTTCCAGGTGTTCAGGCCCAGATGGTGGTGATAGCCGCCGGCGGCGACGAACAACGCACCGGGGAAGTCGGTCACCGTCGGCTCAAAGCCGAGCCCGTCGACGTAGAAGGCGTGCGCACGCGGGAGATCGGAGACCTGGAGGTGGACGTGCCCGATACGGGTGCCCGCCGGAGCTGACGTGCCGACGGCGGCCGGGTCGGGGCTGCGTTCGCTGAGCAGATCCTCCAGATCCAGTCGCAGGCTGCCCATCTGCAGCGTTCCGTCGGCGTCCCGCGGCCACTGGTCGGCGGGGCGGTCGCGGTAGAGCTCGACGCCGTTGCCGTCGGGATCGCCGAGGTAGAGCGCCTCGCTCACCAGGTGCTCAGACGCCCCGTGCAGCGGCCACCGGGCGGCGGCGAGGCGCAGCAGCGAATCCGCGAGGTCACGCCGTGTCGGCAGCAGCACCGCCAGGTGAAAGAGCCCGGGCGCGCGGGGATCACGGGCGGGCGCGCGGGGATCGCCGTGCAGCGTGATGAGCGGCGCGCCCCCCGGGGCCGAGAGGGCGACGGTGCTCGAGTCAAGCTCGGAGGCGCAGAGCCCCAGGACCTGCTCATAGAAGTCCCGCGAGCGACCCAGGTCTGAGACGGTGAGGGAGACCGCGCCCAGGGTCGTGGCGGGGGAGAGGCGGGCGTGGCGGGTGGTGGAGGGTGACATCGCAGACCTCATTCAACGGTGCAGGAGGTGGTGGAGGGAGTGCCCGGAAGGCGGCTGAGCAGGTCCGCGAGCCCGCGCAGCTCCGCGGCGTCGAAGCGCTCGACGAACAGGCGGTTGACGCTCGCCACGTGGGTGGCGCCGGCGCTGCGCAGCTTCTCGTGCCCGGCGTCGGTGAGCCGTGCGTAGGAGACCCGGGCATCGTCGCGGCAGGCGACTCGCTCGATGAGGCCGGAGGCGACCAGGCCGTCGACGAGACGCGTGATCCCGGAGCGGGTGAGCATCGTACGCTGGGCGAGTACGGACATCGCCAGCCGGCGGTCCTCGGCCTGGGCGAGGTAGAGCATCACCTCGTAGTCACGCGCGGTGATGGCGTGCTCGGCGTGCAGCTCGGCGTCGAGCGCCCGCACGATCGACGCGTGACTCTGCAGGTAGCTGCGCCACGCCTCGAGCGCGATCCCATCCAGTCGGGCGTCCACGGACGTCTCCATGACCGGAGATTATAGTTGAGAACTCAACGGTCTTGGAGGCCGCGGCCACGGATAGGCTGTGAAGGGCATGTCGGGACCCCGCAAGGCCGTCATCCTGATCGTCTGCAGCGCGGCCCTGACGGCCGGCTGTGGCAGCTCTCGGTCCGGTTCGCCGCCGGCCAACACCGTCCCGCAGTCCGGTGCCGGGACGCTGCGGGTGAGTCCGGCGCAGCCGCTCACGCATTCGCCGATCGGGTTCTCATTCACCGAGCCGGTGAGCGCCGGTGTGCACGGCAAGTATGAGATCGCCTACAGCCTGAGCATCACCGGGGCCGACGCACCGGGCTGCGTCGGGGCGCACGAGGCGAGCCCCGGTCCGGTGGCTGCGGGCGCGAGGGCGACCGTCACCGTCGGTCGCGCCCAGCTGGGGCGCCCCTGGTGCCCGGGCCATTACGCAGCGCGGGTGATCGAGTTGCAGCGCCCCCATTGCGCTGCTCGGGCTCCGTGCCCCCAGTACATCCGAGTCGTCGCGATCGTCGCCCGGGCGACGTTCGAAGTCCGGCGCAGCTGACCCGGTCGCCGGTCGCCGGTGAGGACGATCACGACGCCACCGGGCGGCGCGTCGCGACTGATCGGCGGATCATTCGGCTGAGGCGGAGACCCGGAGGGGCCGCCTCAGCCGATGTGACCTACTTGTCGCGGTGCAGCAGATCCTTGGCCTTGTCGGCGACCTTGTCGACGGCGTCCTTGGCCTTGGCGGCGGCCTGGTCGGCCTGGCCCTCGTGCTTGAGGCCGTCGTCGCCGGTCGCCTTGCCGGCGGTCTCCTTGGCCTTACCCGTGAGATCGGACATGTGAATGCTCCTTGTCATTGGGAGACCGGGACCTGAAGTCCCGGTTTCCGGAGGTTGCGTACACCGAAGCTTCGTCGCCACGGCGATTACGCTCGCTGAAATCGGGGCACGTCTAAGCAGATGTTCGTGCTGGACGAAGCACCGATGTGCAGAAGGTTAGTCAAGTGAGGCGAGCCCTCATGCCAGACCAGACCAGGAGGATGGGCGTGAATAGACAGACACACACGGGCGGGATCGCCGGCGCGGTTCCCGCACGGCTCGGCACCGGCAGGTCACTCTGATGGCCGCGGTTCTCTTCAGTCTCGTGATGGCGGGAATCGTCGCCAAGGGCATCGGGGTGATCCTGATCATCTTCGCCGTCGGACTCGTCGTCGGGATCGTCCTCACCGCATCGGTGACCGCGCGCATCGGGCGCGCCCGCAAACGCCGGGCCTCGCGGTGATCCGTTGAAGCGCAACTTCTACGCCGTCATCGGATGGGCCACCACGAAGTTCGGCCGCCGCTATCTCGCACGACGTCGGCGTGGCCGACCGTCCCGCGCGGCCCGTCGCGGCCCGCGCCGTCGCCGGTCCTGACCCGCCCGCACCGCCCGCAATCACCGACCACACCCAGGGTCGCCGGCGATCGTTCATCGCCGGCCCCTGAAAACCGGAGGCATTCATGCTGGGAACCATCGTTGGACTGATCATCATCGGGTTGATCGCCGGATTCATCGCCCGGGCGATCGTGCCCGGAAGGCAGTCGATGACGATCCTGCAGACGATCGTCCTGGGAATCGTCGGCTCGTTCATCGGCGGCTTTCTCGGTCGGCTGCTGTTTCACCACGGCACGGGGTTCGTGCAGACCTCGAGCTGGATCGGCTCGATCATCGGATCGGTGATCGCCCTGCTCATCTACCTGCAGATCGAGCAGCGGCGCGGGGCGCGGGCGTAGGGGAACCCGACCTCGCCTGAGCGCGCCGTCAGTCCGCCGGGACCGCCCCGGCGGACGCTGCGGCCGGGGCCGGCTTGGCGGACGCTGC
>CAZZWJ010000269.1:0-4329 GCA_964657875.1 uncultured Solirubrobacteraceae bacterium | reverse complement strand
GCGCACGTCTCGGCGTCGGCGAGTGCACGGTGAGCGAGATCGACCTCGATCCCGAGCGCGTCGGCGAGCACCCCGAGCCCTCGCTTGTGCTGCAGGGGCAGCATCGTCCGGGCGAGCGCCGCGGTGCAGATGATCGGCGGATCGGGCCACTGCAGGCCGATCCGCGCAAAACCCTGGCGCAGGACCCGGCGGTCAAACGGCGCGTTGTGGGCGACCATCACCCGGCCGCGCATCTGCTCGGCCAGGGGCGGGAGCACGTCCTCCAGCGACGGGGCGCCCTCGACCATCGGCTGGGTGATCCCGGTGAGCCGCTGGACCCCGCGCCGCAGCGGCGCGCTGCAGCGACACAGCGAGCTCCAGCGATCGTGCAGCTCGCCGCCGCCGACGAGCACCGTCCCCACCTCGGTCATCTCACAGTCGGCGCCCGACCGGCCGTTGGTCTCGGTGTCGATGACCAGGAACTCCGCGGTCGCGAGCGCCGCGGCGAGCAGATCGGCGTGTGGGGGGTCGGTGTCCATCGCAGCGCCGGTGATACGCCCGGCGCCGGACGGCGTGCAGGATCGCGACCGCGGCCGTGCTGAAATCCGGTGCGATTTCTCGCGTCCGATCCTCGGCGCCGGGTACGATCGCGGTCACCCGAGGGAAGGAGCCGTTGGATGACGTCGATCGCCCCACACGAGTCTCTCCGCGAGCTCGACGCGGAACTGCGCCGGGCCTGGGACCAGTATCGCGAGCGTCTGCGCGAGCTCAGCCCCGACGAATACGAGCGCGTCGAGCCCGAATCGTGGGATCTGCTGCAGGGCGAGCTGCGACACGTCCAGGAGCGCCGCGACGCGCTCGGCGCACCCCCAGCCGCCCCTCAGGTCGGTTAGGGTTCCTCGCCCGGGCCGTCGCCGGCGGTCGGCGTCCGACATCTCCCCTGACCGCCCCCAGAGCGTGCGCATCCAGACGACCCTGATCCTCGCCGTGACAGCGGCCGGCGTGGCCGGATGCGGCAGCGCCGGCTCCTCGGCGGCGTCGCGTCCCAACCCGCCGACGCCGATCGCCCTCTCGGCGTTCGTCGGACGCCAGGCGATCCACGTCGAGCCCGCGCGCCTGGGCGCCGGACCGGTCCTGCTCACCGTCGCCGACCAGAGCCCTCGGGCGATCGCGCTCGTCCTGTCGCGCCACGGGTCGCGCCAGGTGATCGCGCGGACGGCGCCGATCAACCCCGGCGGCGTCACCCAGGTCAAGCTCGACCTCGGATCAGGCACCTACACGGTCGCCGCCCGGCCGGTCCTCGCCGCTCACGCCACGCTGCGAGCCCGCGCCGACGCACCCGCGGCGGTCACGACCGTCCTACGGGTGGGCCGCCCACGGGCGAGCGGCGGAAAACAGGTGCTTCAGCCCTGACGTGACGCGCGCCCGGTAGGATCGCCGCTCTTTCCTACCTCGAGTTGAAGGGACCATCGATGGCCGTCGACGTCAGCCAGATCTCGTCAGTGGACACCGAACCGGGTGTGCTGCCCAAGACGATGGCGGCGTGGGTGATCCGGCCCGAGCGGGAGGGCGAGCCGATCGACGCCTTCGCCCTGGAGGAGATCGAGGTCCCGGAGCCCGCGGCCTTCGAGGTGATCGTCCGCGTGATGGCCGCCGGGGTCAACTTCAACAACGTATGGGCGGCGCTCGGGGAGCCGATCGGCGTCTGGCGCTACGGCGATCACCCCGAGTTCGGCCACCACATCGGTGGCTCGGACGCCTCCGGGGTCGTGTGGAAGGTCGGCGCCGGCGTCACCCGCTGGAGCCCCGGTGACGAGGTCGTCGTCCACTGCAACCAGGCCTCCTACGAGGATCCCGAGGTGCACGGCCTGGATCCGCTCGCCGCGCCCTCCCAGCGGATCTGGGGCTATGAGACGACCTGGGGGTCCTTCGCCCAGTTCTGCAAGGTCCAGGCGCAGCAGCTGCTGCCCAAGCCCGCCCACCTCAGCTGGGAGGAGTCGGCCTCCTACGGGCTGACGTACTTCACCGCCTACCGCATGCTGATCGACCGCTGCGGGCTGCAGGCCGGTCACAAGGTCCTCATCTGGGGCGCGGCCGGGGGGCTGGGCGTGTTCGCGACGCAGCTGTGCGCGCTCACCGGCGCCGACGCGCTCGGGGTCGTCTCCAGCGACGCGAAGGGCCAGCTGATCGAGCAGCTCGGGGCGGTCGGCTATCTCAACCGCAGCGACTTCAGCGGCATGATGCGCACCGGCGATGAGGACGCGGCGGCCGAGAAGGCGCGCTTCAAGGAGTCCCGGCGCTTCGGCAAGGCCGTCGAGGAGAAGCTCGGCGGTCCGCCCGACATCGTCTTCGAGCACGTCGGCCAGGCGACCTTCCCCACGTCGGTCCTCGTCGTCAAGCCGTTCGGCAAGGTCGTCATCTGCGGTGCGACCTCGGGGTATCAGCTCGACTTCGACGTCCGCTACCTGTGGATGCGTCAGAAGGAGATCATCGGGTCGCATTTCGCCAACGCCTGGGAGTCAAATCGCGCCAACCAGCTGATCGAGGAGTCCAAGATCCGCCCCGTCCTGTGGAAGACGATGACCTTCGACAAGGTCGGCGAGGCCCATCAGCTGCTGCGCGACAACCAGCATCTCGGCAAGATCGCCGTGCTCGTCGGCGCCACCGAGGAGGGCCAGGGCCGGACCGCCGAGGGACCCGGCGCGATTCGCGCCGAAGTCGGCGCCTGAACGGGCCCGCGACGAGACGATTCGGGTAATCTCCAGGCCATGGCTGATCTCATCTGGGTGAAGTGGTACGCAACCGTCCTGCGCCAGAACACGTTCGCGGCCGAGGTGGCCAAGGTGGCGCCGATCTCGTTGCGCTACGGCGCGACGCAGTACGCGGTCCACATCGACAACGACGACCGCTACCGGATCACCCAGATGACCTGGGTGCCCGACCACCCCTCCTGGTACTCCTACTGGGAGGGTCCGGAGATGATCGAGTTCCGGGCCCGCTGGATGGGCAAGTACCAGGTGCCGATCACCTATGCGTGGGCCGACGAGATCGCCCGCGGGGCCGCCGGCCCCGAAGTCCGCAACGGCAACGGCAACGGTCACCACGATGATCCGCCGTCGTCTCCGGCTGGTAACGGCGACCCCCGCTCCACGCCGGTCGCCCCCGCCTGAGCGGGATTCAGGTCACTTCGCCGGGCCGGCCGGCTCGTTGCGGCGGCGTCGCCAGCGGTCCAGGCCCGCGAAGTTCTGCGCGAGCGGGACGATCGCGTCGTATTCGTCGGCGCTTTCACCGAGCTGCCCGCGCGCCCAGCGCACGTAGCCGTCGCCGTCCAGCTCTGCGACGGCCCGGGCGTGGGCTCGCACCGAGGCCTCGGCTCCGTCGAGCAGCGCGCGCGGGTCCGCGTGGCCGCCGAAGTGGGGCAGCCCCAACCAGCTCGGCCCCACCTCACGCAACGTCTGGATCGAGGCCAGCCACGCGTCGATGTCGATGTCGGGCGGCGGCGTCGGGGCGAGGATCGGTCCTTCGGGGGTGAGGCGGACCCCGGCGACGTCGCCGGGGAACGCCCGTCCGGTGCTCTCGTCGAGGTAGGCGACGTGGTGGACCGCGTGGCCGGGGGTGGCGAGCACGCGCATCCCGTGGACGATCTCACCCCCGGAGACGACGGTGAGGTTGGCCTCGGGGATCGGCGTCAGCGTCCCGAAGCGCACGTCGAACTGGTCACCGAAGACCCGCCGGGCACTCGCCTCCAGGCGCTCGGGATCGGCGAGGTGGCGGGCACCGCGCTCGTGGACGACGACCTCGAGGTCGGGCCAGCGGGCGACGAGCTCACCCGCACCGCCGGCATGGTCGAAGTGGATGTGGGTGAGCAGCAGCGCGCGCGGGCGCTCGTCACCGAGTGCGTCCAGGAGCGTCGCCACCGTCGTCGCCGGTCCGCTGTCGATGAGCAGGTCGCCGAACCGCCAGGCGGCGATCCGCCGCTCGACGCCCAGCCAGCGCAGGTCGATCACCTCGGGTTGCCGCGCGGCGCCGGTCATCGCCCGGGCAGCCTAACGCCCGCCGCCGCGGACGCCGGTGTCGCCGTCGGGCGCGACGCGCAGCGCGAGCTGCAGCCAGAAGCGACCGTCGGGGTCGTCGAGCACGGCACCGAAGCGCTCGCGCAGGCGGGCGAGGCGATACCGGGCGGTCTGGGTGTGGATGCCGAGCCGCTCCGCGACCTGGGGCAGCCGCCTCCATGTCGACTTCGTCCCGGACCATGACGAGCCAGCCGTCGGCCGCCTGCGCCGTGCCGGTTGCGTGCTCTTCGGCAAGACCAACGTCCCTGAGTTTACCGTGCAGGGCTACACTTCCAAC
>CAZZWJ010000268.1:0-4344 GCA_964657875.1 uncultured Solirubrobacteraceae bacterium | reverse complement strand
CGCTCGATCTCCGCCCGCCGGCCGGGGCCGTCGGGATCGGCCACGATCGCGCACGCGAGCTCCCCGACGTCCTCGCTGATGGTCCCCACCGGCAGCCGCGAGACCGCGAGGTCGCGGCGGTCCCCGGCGATCGCCACGACCGCCAGTGACCGCGGCGGCGACCACTCGGCACTCGCCGCGGCGCTGCGCACCGCGGCCGCGTCGGCCGGCGGCTCACGGACGAGCATGCGCACGAGCTGACGGCGTCGCAGCTGGGCCTCGCCGGCGGCGGCCGACTGCTCGGCGGCGTGCCCGGCGGCCGATTCGGAGGACAGCACGTCGATGTAGGCGAAGATCCCCTCGGCGAGCAGGTACAGCGTGTCGGGGTCCAATCCGGCCGCCACCCCGGCCGCGGCGAAGCGCCGCCAGGCGACCCGGGCGCCGATCCGGTAGGCGGTGAGCAGCGAGTCCAGCGACCGGCCGGCCCGCATCTCCCCCTGGCCGAGGGCGCGATAGACGTCAGGGCGCCCGACGGGCCCACCCACCTCGATCTCGGCGAACAGGTGGCTGAGCGCCGCCTGCACCCCGGCGACGATCCCGAACCCGAAGTCACCCTCCAACGGGCGGGCGTAGGCGGGCACGCTGGCGACGACGGCCTGGATCATCTCCTCGGCGGTCTCGTCGAGCGCCGGCGCGAGGACGGCCGCGATCGCCGGATCGAGCTGATACCACGGGTGGTCATCGACTTTTGTGCGATCTGTATGAATTTCTGGGGGCATGTCGTCGAAACGATAGGAGAAATTTGAACCCGTGACACGTACGGTCCATAGGCATGGAACCCGAGATGAAAATGAGCCGCGGTCACAAGATCACCAACCTGATCGCCGTGCCGCTCCCCCTGATCGGACTCATCGTCGCGATCATCCTGTTGTGGCACAAGGCGGTCGGCCCGCTGCAGCTGATCGTGATGGGCGTCTTCTACGTCCTCACCGCGATCGGGATCACCCTCGGCTATCACCGCATGTTCACCCACCGCTCGTTCGAGGCCTCTCCGGTGACCCGGGGCATCATCGCCGTGATGGGGACGATGGCGATGCAGGGCTCGGTCATCACCTGGGTCGCCGACCACCGCAAGCACCACGCGTTCACCGACCAGGACGGCGATCCGCACACCCCTCACGGCTTCGGCCCCGGCTTCTCGGGCGCCGTCCAGGGGCTGTGGCACGCGCACGTCGGTTGGCTGTTTGAGTCGGTGGGTCTCGCGGAGCGTGAGCGCTTCGCCCCAGACCTGCTCAAGGACCCGGTCCTGCGGGCGATCGACCGGCAGTTCACCCCGATCCTGCTCGCCGGGTTCCTCATCCCGTTCGGCCTCGGCTGGTGGCTGGGCGGCAGCCTGTTCGCAGGCCTGACCACGATGCTGTGGGCGGGCTTCGTGCGCATTCTCCTGCTGCACCACGTCACCTGGTCGATCAACTCGGTCTGCCACTTCTTCGGGCGTCGCCGCTTCGACGTCGAGGACGAGTCACGCAACGTGTTCTGGCTCGCGCCGTTCTCGATGGGTGAGGCGTGGCATCACAACCACCACGCCTTCCCCACGTCGGCGTTCCACGGCCTCACGCTCTCCGAGCGCCTCGCCGACCCGACCGGCCTGCTCATCTCCGCCATGGAGAAGACCGGCCTGGTGTGGAACGTCGTGCGCATCAGCCCCGAGCGCCAGGCGGCCAAGCTGATCGTCAAGTCGCCCGCCGGGCGAACCGCCGAGATCGCCGCTTAGTCGGATTCGAGCGGGGCCATGGTGAGGCCCGCCGAGTCCAGCTGCGCCCAGTAGTCCTCGGCGTCCTCGCGCGGGCCGCTCCAGACGAGCGCGAGCCCGTGGGTGTGGATGCGGTCGGCGCTGCGATAGCCGTCGGCAAGACTCATCCCGGGCAGCACCCGGGCGAGCGTCTCGGCGACGTGATCGAACGTGTTGTGATCGTCGTTGAGGACGACGACCCGCCAGGGTCCCCCGGTACCGCTCCCCGGGCCGCCCAGCCGGGGCAGCTCGACCGTCGTTGACATCGTTGCCAGGATAACGCGCCCCCGCCGGCGGTCCAGTGCGGCTCAAGGCCACCGCCGCGGTCTCAAAGCCCCCGTCCCACCGCGCCGCGCTGCGCTCAGTGGTGCCCGCCCGGCGCTCACGCACCGCCGCGGCGTGCCCAGTAGCGCGCGAGGCCCGTGTAGTACTCACGCAGCCGGTCGGCGCGGCCGTAGGCGGCGACCTGTTCGGGCATGTCGCCCCGCGCGAGCTCCTCGCCCGTGACCGCGACGAACCGCTCCACGTCGCCGTCGCGCGCAAGCTCCGCCCAGTCGGTCAGCCGCGCGCGCAGCTCCTGCAGCTGAGCGGCCGGCTCGCGGCCGAGGCCGAAATGGGTGAGTGCGAGCTGCGTCGGCGCCCACGCCGTGATGAGATCCAGGGAGTCACACCACGCCTCCACGTCGATGTCCGGCGGTGGCGTCGGGGGCAGGGTGAGGGCGCCGGGGACGATGCGGATCCCGCCGACGTCACCGACGAAGGCCACGTCGTCGCGGCGGAAGCTGACGTGGTGGGAGGCGTGGCCCGGCGTGTAGGCGACCTCGTAGCGGTCGAGGATGAACTCGCCTCCGCGCAGCGGGCGCAGGTTCGCCTCCGGGACCGGGGACATCTCCCCCCACAGACGCTCCAGCGCGTCGCCGTAGATCCGCTGGGCGCTGGCGAGCAGGCGGGCGGGATCGGCGAGGTGGCGGGCCCCGCGCTCGTGGACGTAGACCGGCAGCTCGGGCCAGCGCGCGACCAGGGCACCGGCGCCGGCCGCATGGTCGAGGTGGATATGGGTGAGCAGCAGCGCCGCGGGCTGGACTCCACCGAGCCCGTCGAGCAGGGTCGCCAGCGTCGACGTCGGGCCGCAGTCGATGAGCACGTCGCCGTCCAGCCATGCCGCGATCGCCCGCGGGCGACCCTCGTGCATGAGGTCGATGACCCGCATCACCGGCGCCGGTCAGCTGTCGCGGCGGTGCTGGGCGGCGTCGGAGGCGGGCGGGATGATCAGCGTCGAGTCATCCTCGAAGATCTCGGTCTCGGGCTCCGCCGGCTCGGCCTCCGTCGTCTCGGGTCCCCCCAGCTCGGCCTCGGACCGCGCGGGCTCGGAATCCCACACCTGGATCTTGGGCTCACGCACCTCGGTCGCGGGCCCCGCCGGCTCGGGGTCCAGCGGCTCGGAATCCTCCAGCTCGGGCTCGGGTAGCTCGGCCTCGGCCCCCGCCGGCTCGGGCTCGGCCGCGGCGCGCGTCTCCTCGCCGGGGAACCGCCCGGCCGCATCCTGGACGACCGCGAGCAGCTGGCCCGACAGCGCTTCGGCGTCGGCCACGATCCGCTGGCGCTCGGCCCAGATGCGATCCGCGTCGGCGTCGAGCTCCCGGACCCGCTGCTCGGCGGCGTCGACGATCGTCGCGCCCTCCCGCCGGGAGTGCTCCAGCCGGTCCTCGGCCTCGACCCGCGACTGGGCCGTGATCTGCTCCGCGGTCTCGTGCGCGCGCTGCAGGATCCCGGAGATCTGGTCCCCGACGCGCTCCAGCGCGCGGCGGACCGCCGACTCCGGCGAGCGCGTCGCATGCAGCTCGGCGACCAGCCGGCTCACCTGCTCGACGTAGTCGTCGACGGCGTGGCGGTCATAGCCGCGCATCGCGGTCGGGAAGTCCGCCTCCACGAGCGACAGGGGGTCATCGGGCAGGGTCTGCAGCGGCGCGGTGATCTCCTGCATGAGCGCGTGCTCGGTGGCGGCAGAGCTCTGATCGGGCATCGTTGGATCCTCGCTGGATGTGAATCGGCGTGCGCCCCGCAGGCCGGGGTGCCCCGGCAGGATTGTCGCACGCGCCACGGTCGCCGCAGACGTTTACGATGTCGCCATGAGCGACCCGCCTTCGCCGCGCCTGGATCATGCCGATCGGCCCTGGGTGATGCGCACCTACGCCGGCCACTCCGACGCCCAGCGCTCCAACGAGCTCTACCGCCGCAACCTCGCCAAGGGCCAGACCGGCCTGTCGGTGGCCTTCGATCTGCCCACCCAGACCGGCTATGACCCCGACCACGAGCTCGCGCGCGGCGAGGTCGGCAAGGTCGGGGTCTCGGTCGCCCACGTCGGCGACATGCGAACGCTGATGGACTCGATCCCGCTCGGCGAGATGAACACGTCGATGACGATCAACGCGACCGCCGCGTGGCTGCTCGCGCTCTACATCGTCGCCGCCGAGGGCCAGGACGTCGCCCCCGAGGCACTGCAGGGAACCACCCAGAACGACATCCTCAAGGAGTACCTGAGCCGCGGCACCTACGCCTTCCCGCCCGGCCCG
>CAZZWJ010000267.1:2161-4354 GCA_964657875.1 uncultured Solirubrobacteraceae bacterium | reverse complement strand
TCGGTGCTCGACGGAGGTCTCCAGGCCTGGATGGCGGCCGGTCATCCGACCGTGACCGGCGACCGCCCGAGCCTCCGCGATGACGTCGCGTCGGCCGCCTCGGCCGGGAGGCCGGCCGGCGACTTCACCGGCGAGCCCGGCCACATGCCGACCCTCGATGCCGCGGCGGCGGCAGCGCTGGCCGCCTCGCCGGATGGCCTGCTCATCGACGCCCGCGCCGGGGAGCGCTACCGGGGCGAGCTCGAGCCGGTCGACCCGGCGGCCGGCCACATCCCGGGCGCGGTGAACCGGCCGACCCCGGAGAATCTCGACGCGGACGGCCATTTCCGCGACCGCGGCGCCCTCGCCGCGGCGTTCACTGCCCTCGGCGCCGATCCGACGAGTCCGACGAGTCCGACGGTCGGCGTCTACTGCGGCTCGGGGGTGACCGCCGCCCATGAGGTGCTCGCGCTCGAGCTCGCGGGGATCGACGCAGCTCTGTACCCGGGGTCGTGGAGTGAGTGGTCGGCCGACCCGGCCCGTCGGGTCCAGACCGGCGCCGGCTGATCAGCGCAGATGGTCGCCGGCCGGCGCGGCCGCCGGGACGCGCGCTGATGGCTCGGCGTCGCATGTCGTCCGCAGCTCGGCGAGCGTCTCACGGACGTGGACCGCATAGGTCCGCTCGTCCGGGTCCACGACCCAGCGCTCGTAGGCGACGTGGAACGCGGTGATGCCGAGCTCGGCGGCGAGCGTCGCCGTCGCCTCGCGCTCACCCCGCTCGCCGAGAGCGCCCGCCACCGCGGCCGCGAGCGTGGCGCGCTTGATGAGCTCCCGCTCCCGCAGGTCCGAGCTCGTCGCGATGACCGCGTAGCGCTGCGCGGACCACGCGCGTCGTTCGTCGAAGAAGGGGGAGAGGGACTCGAGCGCGTCAGCGACGGCGGACAGCGCCCCCACTGACGCGGGCGCCCGGATCACGGCGTCGACGAGCTGATCGCGCAGCCGCTCAGATCCCTGGAAGAGCACCTCGCGCTTGTCGGCGAAATGACGGAAGAAGGTGCGCTCGGTGAGTCCCGCCCGCTCCGCGATCTCGGCGACCGTCGTGCGCTCGAACCCGTGCTCGGCGTAGAGCGCGATCGCCGCGGCTTGCAGCCGGCCGGCTGCGTCGGGTTCCCATCGAGTCATGACGCCCTTCATCCTAGCCTTCATGTCAGCCACTGTCATGAACGTGCTACCGTGTGCATGGCAGTCACTGACATCATCTTTCGCCGAGCCGGACACCACCTCGGCGCGGCCCCCATCGGAGGTTTTCCTCATGCGTATCTTCCTCACCGGCGCGTCGGGCTGGATCGGCTCGGCGGTCATCCCCGAGCTGTTCGGCGCCGGCCACAGCGTGCTCGGCCTCGCCCGCTCTGACGCGGCCGCGCAGACGGTCGGCGCTTCGGGCGCCGAGGTCCTGCGCGGTGACGTCCAGGATCTCGACGTCCTGCGCGCCGGGGCCCAGCAGACCGAGGGCGTCATCCACCTCGCCTTCCGCCACGACATCGCCTTCACCGGCGACTTCGCGACCGCGGTCAAGTCCGACGAGGCCGCCGTGGCGACCTTCGGCGAGGTTCTCGCGGGCACCGACAAGCCGCTCGCCATCGCCTCGGGCCTCGCGGGCGTGAACCCCGGGACGGTCTCCACCGAGGCCGATCGCCCCGAGCCATTCCCCGGACCCGGTGGACGGATCGAGATCGAGCGGGCCGCCCTCGGGCTCGCCGAGCGCGGCGTGCGCTCGATGAGCGTCCGCTTCGCCCCGACCGTCCATGGTGCCGGCGACAACGGATTCCTCGCCCGGATCGTCGCCGCCGATCGCGAGCACGGTCGGGCCGGTTATCCCGCCGGCGGCGAGAACCGGTGGCCCGCCGTCCACCGCAGCGACGCCGCCCGGCTGGTGCGGCTCGGAATCGAGCGCGCGCCCGCGGGCTCGGTCCTGCACGCCGGCGCCGAGGAGGGCGTTCCGATGCGATCCGTCGCCGAGGCGATCGGCCGCGTGATCGGCGTCCCGACCGCGTCGCTCGACGAGGCCGCAGCCGGCGAGCAGTTCGGCTTCCTCGCGGGTTTCATGGGCATGGACATCCCCGCCTCGAGCGCCGTCACCCGGGCGCTGCTGGGGTGGACCCCGACCGGCCCGACGCTGATCGAGGACATCGACGCGGGCGCCTACACCAGCTG
>CAZZWJ010000267.1:0-2151 GCA_964657875.1 uncultured Solirubrobacteraceae bacterium | reverse complement strand
CCCCCGCCTCGCCGCTGCGGTCGACAGAATGTCCAACGCGACCGCCTGACTGTGCCGAACCGTCCGCTTGAGAACGGCCCCGCGCCCGGTTAGCGTTGTACAGAACGGCATACCCGTCCGCGAGGGAGCGACATGGCCAGTACCGAGACAACGGCGACGACGAGCGCCACCGACCTGCAGGAGCTGGCCAAGCGCCACCTCTGGATGCACTTCACCCGGATGTCGGCCTATCAGGACGCGGAGATCCCGATCATCGTCCGGGGTGAGGGCTGCTACGTCTGGGATCAGCACGGCAAGCGCTTCCTCGACGGTCTGTCGGCGCTGTTCTGCGTGAACATCGGCCACGGTCGCGCCGACATCGCCCAGGCGGGCGCTGACCAGGCCAAGGAGCTCGGCTTCTACACCAACTGGTCCTACGCGCACCCGCGGTCGATCGAGCTGGCGGCCAAGGTCGCCGAGCTCGCCCCCGGAGATCTGAACCGCGTGTTCTTCACCAGCGGCGGCTCGGAGGCCGTCGAGTCAGCGCTCAAGCTCTGCCGCCAGTACCACAAGCTCACCGGCCATCCGAACAAGACCAAGGTGATCGCGCGGGAGATCGCTTACCACGGGACGACCCTCGGCGCGCTCTCGGCGACCGGCATCGTCAGCCTGCGCGAGCCGTTTGAGCCGCTCGCGCCCGGCGGCTGCCACGTCCGGAACACGAACACCTTCCGCACCCCGCCCACGAGCGCGCGGGAGCTCGCCGACGCGATCAAGCACCGGATCGAGTTCGAGGGCCCGGAGACCGTCGCCGCGGTGATCCTCGAGCCCGTCCAGAACGCGGGCGGCTGCTTCACCCCGCCCGAGGGCTACTGGCAGCGCGTGCGTGAGATCTGCGACGAGTACAACGTGATCCTCATCTCCGACGAGGTGATCTGCTCCTGGGGGCGTCTCGGTGAGTGGTTCGGCGCCCAGCGCTACGACTACCAGCCCGACATCATCACGACCGCCAAGGGCCTCACCTCCAGCTACGCCCCGATGGGCGCGGTGATCGCCTCCGACCGCCTCGCCGAGCCGTTCATGGAGGGCACCAAGAGCTTCCTGCACGGGATCACGTTCGCCGGGCATCCGATGAGCAGCGCGATCGCGCTGGCGAACATCGACGCCTTCGAGCAGGAGGGGATCCTCGACAACGTCCGGACCCACGAGGGCGCGTTCCGGGACATGCTCGAGTCCCTGCGCGACATCCCGATCGTCGGCGACGTGCGCGGCACGGGTTACTTCCACGCGATCGAGCTCGTCAAGGATCAGGACTCCGAGGAGGACTGGACCGACGAGGAGTCGGAGTCGCTGCTGCGCGGCTACCTCTCCGGCGCGCTGTATGAGAACGGGCTCATCTGTCGGGCCGACGATCGCGGCGACCCGGTGATCCAGCTGTCGCCGCCGCTCATCGCCGGGCCCGAGCAGTTCGAGGAGATCGAGTCGATCCTGCGACCGGTGCTCGTCGAGGCCCACCGGCGGATGCACGCCTGATCGAAGACGCGACCGCGCGCCCGACACCGACCGCGACCCAGCACCGTCCCGCTCTGAACGGCCACGTCACAGTGCCCGGCGTGAAGGTCACCGCCCGCCACCTGCTCGGTGACCTGGCGGGCGTGCGGCTGCTCACCGGGGAGGCCGCGGTGGACGTCCCGGTGCGCTGGGTCCACATCTCAGAGCTCAAGGACCCGACCCCGTGGCTGTCGGGTGGCGAGCTGTTGCTCACGACCGGCATGCAGCTCAACACCGTTCAGCGCCAGCGCGAGTTCATCGAGCGTCTCGCCGATCACCACCTCGCCGGCCTCGGCTTCGGGATCGGGTTCGGTCACCGGGAGGTCCCGCCGGCGCTGGTGCAGGCGGCCGCCCGGCGTGACTTCCCGGTGTTCGAGATCTCCTATGAGACGCCGTTCATCGCGGTCACCGAGGCGGCCTTCACGCAGCTGGTCAACGAGCAGTACGCGGTTCTGCGGCGCGCGCTCACCGCCCACGAGCGCCTGGAGCGCGTCGTGCTCTCAGAGCTCGGACTGGCGGCGGTCGCGGCCGAGCTGTCGACGACGATCGAGGCGGCGGTGCTCGTCTGCGACGCCCACGGGTCCCCGCTGGCCAGCCACGCGTTTCGCCGCGCGCCGGGCG
>CAZZWJ010000266.1:0-4360 GCA_964657875.1 uncultured Solirubrobacteraceae bacterium | reverse complement strand
CGGCGGCCGAGCACCCCGTCATCCCCGTCGGGGGCGCGGATCGGCCGGCCGGGGCGCCGGTGGCGGCGGGGGACGCCGGCCTCGCCGACGGCGATGAACCGGACCCGGTCACCGGGTCGCAGCTGCCCGAGCTTCCAGCGCTCGCCGACCGCGACGACCGCCGGGCAGGCGAAGCCGCCGAGGGACGGGCCGTCGGGGCCGAGGATGATCGGGACGTCGCCGGTGAAGTCGACGGACCCGACGGAGTACGGGGTGTCGTGGAGGTTTGAGGGGTGCAGTCCCGCGTCGCCGCCGTCCTCCCGGGCCCATGTCGGCCGCGGGCCGATCAGCCGCACCCCGGTTCGCGCGGAGTTGAAGTGGACCTCCCAGTCGGTGGCGTAGAACGTCGTCATGTCGGCGGGGGTGAAGAACTCGGGGGCGGCGTGGGGACCCTCGGTGACGCCGAGCTCCCAGTGGTCGGCGTAGTGGGGTCGCTCGGCCGCGGGGATCGCGCCCGCCGCGGTGGCGGCGTCGGCGGTTGAGGTGGGGGCGATCGCGAGCACGTCGCCGGGGGCGAGCGCCCGCCCGCCGTGGCCACCGAAGCGCCCGAGCGTGAACGTCGCCGCGCTGTGGAGGTGGGCGGGTACGTCGATCCCGCCCGCGACGCACACGTAGGCACGCAGCCCGGGGCCGGCACACGGCCCGACGTCGAGGGTGGCGCCGGCGGGGATCGACAGCGGCTCCCACTGCGCCGCGGGCTCGCCGTCGACGGTGACCGCGCACGGGGCACCGGTCACGGCGACGCGCCCGCCGGTGGGGAAGCGCAGCGCCGGGCCGTCGAGCGTGCACTCCAGGCCCGCGGCGCCGAGCGGATTGCCGAGCGCGCGGTTGCCGAGGCGCAGCGCGAGATCATCAAACGCGCCCGAGGGCGGCACCCCGACGTCCCACAGCCCGAGCCGGCCGGGGGTGTCCTGGACGGTCGTCATCGTGCCCGCCCGGGTGACGAGGATCCGGGGGGTGACGTCGACGACGGTGTCCAGCGTGCCGGTCGTGTGGCTCGCGTCTCGCAGGGCCGGATCGGCGAGCGCCGCCCGCAGCAGTCCCAGGTTGGTCGCGATCCCGCCGATCCGGGTTCGGGTCAGGCCGTCGGCGAGCGCGTCGAGCGCCTGGGCGCGGGTCTCCCCGGTCGCCACGAGCTTGGCGAGCAGCGGGTCATAGGCGGTCGTGATCTCGGTGCCGGTCGACACCCAGCCGTCGACGCGCAGGTCGTCGGGGAGCGTCACCTCGGTGAGCAGCCCCGGCGACGGGGCGTGGCCGGCGTCGGGGCTCTCGGCGTAGACCCGGACCTCGACCGCATGGCCGTGGGGGGTGGTGGCGGCGAGCTCCTCGAGCACGTCGACATCACCCCGGGCGAGGCGCAGCATCGCGGCCACCAGGTCGATCCCGAACCGCGCCTCGGTCACCGGATGCTCGACCTGCAGCCGGGCGTTGACCTCGAGGAACGCGAGCTCGCCCCGCGCCGCGTCATAGAGGAACTCCGCGGTCCCCGCCGAGCGGTAGTCGACCGCGGCGGCGAGACCCGTGGCGGCGGCGTGCAGGCGCTCGCGCAGCGCGTCGGGGAGCCCCGGGGCCGGTGACTCCTCCAGCACCTTCTGGTGGCGGCGCTGCAGCGTGCAGTCACGGTCCCCGAGCGCGATCACCCGCCCGGCGCCGTCGCCGAACAGCTGGACCTCGACATGGCGGGCGGACTCGATCAGCCGCTCGACGAACACGCCGCCGCTGGCGAAGCTCGCCTGCGCCAGACGGGTCACCCGGGCAAACGCGTCGCGCAGCGTGTCGGGGTCGGCGCACCGCGCCATCCCGATCCCACCCCCGCCGGCGGTCGACTTGAGCATCACCGGGTAGCCGAGCTCGGCGGCGGCGGTGAGGGCCGCGTCGGCGTCGGCGAGGATCCCGGAGCCGGGGGCGAGCGGGACCCCGGCGGCGCGGGCGAGCTCCCGCGCGGTGTCCTTGGCCCCGAACGCGCGCAGCTGGGCGGGGGTGGGGCCGACGAAGACGAGCCCGGCGGCCTGCACCGCCTCCGCGAACCCGCCGTCCTCGGAGAGCAGCCCGTACCCCGGATGCACGGCGCCGGCCTCGTGGTCCCGGGCGGCCTGGATGATCGCGTCGGCGCGCAGATAGCTCTCCCGCGCGGGGGCCGGACCCAGCCGCACCGCGACGTCGGCGAGCGCGACGTGGGGCGCCCCGCGGTCGGCGTCTGAGTAGACGGCGACCGTGCGCAGGCCCAGCGCGGCGGCGCTGCGCAGGATCCGCACCGCGATCTCGCCGCGGTTGGCGACCAGGACGGTGTCGAACATCCCCTACGGCGCGACGATCATCCGCACCGGGGTGGGATGAAAGCCGTTGCAGGGGTTGTTGATCTGCGGGCAGTTGGAGACGAGCACGAGCACGTCGATCTCGGCGCGCAGGGTGAGCGAGCGACCGGGGGCCGACAGGCCGTCGACGATCCCGAGCGTCCCGTCCTCCTCGACGGGCACGTTCATGTACCAGTTGACGTTGGATACGAGGTCTCGCTTGCCCAGGCCCCACCGCGCCCCCTCGGTGAGGAAGTTCTCCACGCACGCGTGCTGGTGGCGGGTGTGCTGGCCGTAGCGCAGCGTGTTGGACTCCTTGGAGCAGGCGCCGCCGATCGTGTCGTGGCGGCCGATCTCGTCGGCGACGATCGTCATCAGCGGGTGGTCGAGGTTTGAGCGCAGGACGCTGTCGGTGGTGAGGAAGATCCCGCGCTGGGCGACGATCGTGTCCGGCGCGCTGTAGCGCTCGGCGGTGTCGGCGGCGTTGTAGACGAGGAAGTCGACCGCCTGGTTGCCCTCGAGGTCGACGATCTCAAGCGTCGCGCCCGCCGGGACGACCGCCGACCACGGCGCGCAGGCGGCGACGATCTCGTCGATCATGCCCGCGCCCGCGTGTAGTCGGCGGAGTTCTCCAGGGCCCGGCGCAGCTCCGGCGTCGAGGACCACAGCGGGTCGGCGGGCGTCGTCGCCTCCCCGCGCCAGGCGAGCAGCTCCAGCGGGGTGGTGGCCGGCTCGGCGGCCGGATCCAGCGGATGGGGGACGTCGGCGATGAGCACGATCACCGCGAGCTCACAGCGCAGGGTGACCGCGCGGCCGGGCCCGGCGGAGCCCAGGTAGGTGAGGGAGCCGTCGCCCTGGACGCGGACGCCTTCGAACAGCGAGACGCTCGGCCCGAGGTCCCGGGGGCCGAGGTCGTGCTTGGCGGCGAGCGGGATGAAGCGCGCCCGGGCGGCCGCGCCGCCGCCGCAGAGCGCGTCGTGGCGCCCGGAATCGTCGGCGACGATCGTGGCCAGCACCCGCCCCTGATCGGAGAGCAGCGGATGGCCGACCCCCAGGTACGCCTGCCACGGGATCTTCACCGTGTCGGCGACGTTGAGGCGCTCCCACGGCTGATCGGCGTGGTAGAGCAGCAGGTGCGCGCACGCACCACCCTCGAGGTCGCGCAGGCGCAGGTGGGTGCCGCGGGCGAGCACCTTGGAGGTCGCGCCGCCGGGTGCGACGACCTCCGCCCAGGTGAGCGAGTCGGGATCGACGCCGTCCGGTGGGTCGGGCCAGTCGGTGGCGGGGACGGTCGCCATCGTCTGCACGGTCGTCTCGCCCTGGGCGCGGGCGTGGTCCCGGGCGGCCCAGGTGGTGTCGGTGGGGGAGAGCTCGGGGGTCACGGGTCAGTGGCCGCGGCGCAGCATCGACAGCCGCACCATCGTGTCGACGACGCTCACGACCGACAGCGCGATCCGCTCGTGCTCGGCGTTGAAGTGGACCTCGCGCAGCTCGATGTACGGGGTGCCGACGGCGAGCTCGAGGCCCGCGGGCGACCGGTCGTCGGCGACCCGGGGGACGACCTCAGAGGTCGCGTAGTCGATCTCGGCGTCGGCGTTGACGCGCAGGAAGGCGAACGTCGAGCTCGCGTCGGCGACCCGGTCGGGGTCGACGGTGAGCTCCTCGACGGGCACGACGTCGGTGATCGAGATCACCGGCCGGGCGTCGGCGCGCAGCAGACGGGTGACGATCAGCACCGGCTCCCCGGCGGCGATCTGCAGCTCGGCGGCGAGCTCCGCGTCGGCGTCGGCGCGGTGGACCGTCTGGGGGTCGGCGCTCGCCGCATACCCCGACTGCTCGACGAGCGCGGTGAACGGCACGAGCCGGTTGAGCTGCATCGTGGTGTGCAGCACGTGGGCGTTGACGAACGTCCCGTGGCGGCGCCGGCGCGTGATCACGCCCTCCGCGCTCAGTGACTGCAGGGCGGTGCGCAGCGTCGTGCGACTCACCCCCAGCATCTGGGAGAGGGCCGCCTCGGGCGGCAGCCG
>CAZZWJ010000265.1:0-4382 GCA_964657875.1 uncultured Solirubrobacteraceae bacterium | reverse complement strand
GATTCAGCACTCCGCAGGACCCGCGCACGAGGCCCCGACCGCGATCCAGCCCCCCGGAGCCGACGAGGCCCCACTGGTCACCCGGCGCACCGATCTCGACGACGACCCCGACGAACCGCTCGTCCGCCCCCGCTGACCCTGGTCCCGACCCCTCAGCGCTGCCCGTAGACGTTCTGGTAGCGCTCATACAGAGCGTCGACGGCGTCCGGCGCGATCGCCAACGGCTCGCCGAGCTGACGGGAGAGGTGCACGGTGCGGGCGACGTCCTCACACATCACCGCCGCCTTCACCGCGTCCCGGGCATCGCGGCCCACGGTGAACACACCGTGGTTCTGCATCAGCACCGCCTGGGAGCGCCGGCCGTCGAGCGTCGCCACGATGCCCTCGCCGATCTCCTCACCGCCGATGAGCGCGAACGGCCCGACGGGGATCGATCCGCCGAACTCGTCGGCCATCGCGGTGAGCACGCACGGGATCTCCTCGCCGCGGGCCGCCCACGCCGAGGCGTACGGGGAGTGGGTGTGCACGACGCCGCCGACGTGGTCCAGCGAGCGGTAGACGAACGCGTGCGACGCGGTGTCGCTGGACGGCGACAGCTCGCCCTCCAGGACGGTCCCGTCCAGCGCGCAGACGACCATCGACGCCGGCGTGAGATCGTCGTAGCCGACGCCGCTGGGCTTGATCACCATCACGTCCTCGCCGGGCACCCGGCCCGAGACGTTGCCGGCGGTCCACGCGACGAGGCCGTAGCGGACGAGCTCGGTGTGCAGCGAGCACACCTGCTCGCGCAGCGCCGCCACCGCGCCGCGCAGGCGGGGGTCGAGGCTCACCGCGCACCGTCCCGGGGTCGGGTGCGGATCTCATGCAGTCGGTGCATCACCTCGTTCACTCCTCGGCCGAAGTAGTCATAGAGCGTCACGTACTCCGCGTAGAGCTCATCGTAGGCCGCGACCCGCGCCGGGTCCGGCGTGTACGCGTCGCGGCGACGGCGGCCCATCGCCGCCGAGGCGACGGGCACGTCGGCGTGGACCCCGGCGGCGACGGCGGCGTGGATCGCCGAGCCGAGTGCCGGACCCTGGTCGGACTCGATCACCGAGATCGCGCGCCCGCACACGTCGGCGTAGATCTGCATCAGGATCGGATTGCGCAGCAGTCCCCCGGCGATGACCAGGTCGCTGACCGGCACCCCCGCGGCCTCGAGGTTCTCGATGATCGCCCGTGTCCCGAACGCCGTGGACTCGAGCAGCGCCCGGTAGACCTCCGGTGGGCGGGTGGCGAGCGTGAGCCCGACCACGAGTCCGCTCAAGGTGTGATCGACGAGGTTTGATCGGTTGCCGCCCATCCAGTCCAGCGCGATCAGCCCGTGACCGCCGACCGGCTGCGCGGCGCCCTCCAGCGACAGCAGCTCGTGCACCGAGATCCCCTGCGCGGCGGCGCGCTCGTGGTAGCGCGGCGGGACGCCGTGCTCGACATACCAGGCGAAGATGTCCCCGACGGCGCTCTGGCCGGCCTCATAGCCCCAGTAGCCGGGGGTGATCCCGTTTCGCACGACCCCGCACATCCCGGGCGCCTCGGCGAGCACGTCGCTGTTCATCACGTGGCAGGTCGAGGTGCCCATCACCGCGACCAGCGTCCCCGCCGCGGTCGCCCGGGCGGCGGGCGGCGTGACGTGGGCGTCGACGTTGCCGACCGCGACCGCGATCCCCTCGGGCAGTCCCGTCCATTCGGCCGCCATCGCGCTGAGCCCCCCGGCGCGGTCGCCGAGCTGGGAGATCGGATGGGCGAGCTTGTCGTCGGCGAACGCCGCGAAGCCGGCGCCCCCGAGCGCCTCCAGGTAGTCGCGGGAGGGGTACTCGCCGTCCTGCAGGAGCTCCTTGTAGCCGGCGGTGCAGGCGTTGCGGGTCTCGGCGGCGCACAGCTGCCACACGATCCAGTCGGCGGCTTCGATGATCCGGTCGGCGCGGGCGTAGAGCTCGGGGTCCTGCTCGTAGAGCTCCAGGCCCTTGGCGAACGTCCACTCCGAGGAGATCCGTCCGCCGTACCGGGCGATCCACGGTTCGTCGCGCGCGTGGGCGAGCGCGGTGATGCGGTCGGCCTGGGGCTGGGCGGCGTGGTGCTTCCACAGCTTCACGTAGGCGTGGGGCCGGTCCTCGAGGCCCGGGACCCGGCACAGCGGCGTTCCGTCGGCGAGCGTCGGCAGCACCGTGCAGGCGGTGAAGTCGGTCGCGATGCCGACGACGTCGGCGGCGTCGATCCCCGCCGCCCGGATCGCCGCCGGCACCGCGTGGCGCAGCACGTCGAGGTAGTCCTCGGGGTCCTGCAGCGCCCAGTCGGCCCCGAGCGGCGCTCCGCTGACCGGCAGCGTCTCGTCGATCACCCCGTGGCGATAGTCGTGCACGGCGTTGGCGAGCTCCGCGCCGTCGTCGGCGCGCACGACGAGCGCCCGGCCCGACAGCGTGCCGTAGTCGACGCCGATGACGTAGCGCTCGCTCATGGCGCCACCCGGGGCGGGGCGGTGGAGGCCCGGAGGATCAGCTCGGTGGCGAAGCGCTGCAGCCGCGGGCCGGGATCGGTCTCCCCGTCGGGGATCGCGCGGGCGACGGCGGCCCGCACCATCGCCTCGACGGGCATTCGCACCGTCGTCAGCGCCGGCACCGCGGAGGCGGCGAGCGCGATGTCATCAAAGCCGGTCACCGACAGATCGTCCGGGACGCGCAGACCCCGCGCGGCGGCCCGGTGGAGGATCCCGAACGCGAGCACATCGGTGGCGGCGGCGATCGCGGTCGGCGGCTCGGGGCGCTCCCACAGCGCGTCGAGCGCCTCCGCCCCGGCCTCGGGGGTGTTCGCGGCGGCGAGGGTGACGGCGTCGTCGCCGCCGGTGTCGGCGAGGAACGCGTCGCGGCGCTCGGCGACATCGGCCTTCTCGGCATCGCCGACGAACGCGATCCGGCGGTGGCCGAGCCCCTGCAGGTGGTCCATCGCCGCGCGCATCCCGGCCGCGTTGTCGACCGCGATCGCCGGGAATCCCTGGGTGCCCGAGCCCTGCCAGAGCTCGATCACCGGTCCGCGGACCGTCGCCAGGTCGGCGAGCAGCGCCGGCTGATCGCGGATGTCGCCGAGCAGCACGATCGCGTCGCATTGCCGGGCCTCGAGCACGGCGGCGAGCGCGAGCGCCTCATCGGCCTCCTCTCGGGCGTGGCCGAGCACCACGCTGTAGCCGCGGTGGCGGGCCCGGCGCGAGAGCGCGTCGATCGCGGTCGCGAAGAACGGGTCGGTGACGTCGCGCACGATCGCGCCGATCAGCATCGTCGGCGCTCCGCGCAGCCCGCGGGCGAGCGGATTGGGCCGGTAGCGCAGTCGCTGGGCGGTCTCGAGCACCCGGGCGCGGGTCGTGTCCGAGATCGGGACCTCCGGGGGTGCGCCGGACAGGATCCGCGACACCGTGCTCTGGGAGACCCGCGCGTCCTGGGCGACGTCCTTCATCGTCACGTGGCGCCCGTCGACGGTCACGGGACGCGGGCGAGCCCGTGGTAGGCGGCGTTCCAGCGCAGCTCCTTGACCAGCTGGGGCACCCGGGTCTCGGCGTCGATGGTGACGAGCTCGACCCCGAGCATCTCGGCGAGGTCGGAGATCGCCTCGATCCCGAGGGCCGCGGTGAACACCGTGTGGTGGGGCCCGCCGCAGTGCAGCCACGCCTCGGCGGCCGTCGCGAGGTCGGGCGCGGGGGCCATCAGCGCGCGGGCGACCGGCAGCCGGGGCAGCGGGTGCGCGGGGGTGCGGACGTCGACGAGGCTTGAGACGAGGCGAAACCGGTCGCCGAGGTCGAGCATCCCGAGCTGGATCGCCGGGCCGGGGGCGGCCGTGAAGACGAGTCGCACCGGATCCTCACGGTCGCCGATCGCCAGCGGATGGATCTCGCAGGTCGGCGTCGCGTCGGCGATCGACGGGCACACCTCGAGCATGTGGGAGCCGAGCAGCAGCGGCTCTCCGGAGGGGTGGGTGGGACCGAAGTCATAGGTGTAGTCCTCCATGAACGAGGTGCCGCCGGGCAGGCCCTGCGCCATCACCTTGAGCGCCCGCAGCATCGCCGAGGTCTTCCAGTCGCCCTCGGCGCCGAAGCCGTAGCCGTCGGCCATCAGCCGCTGGCTGGCGATGCCCGGCAGCTGGCGCAGGCCGGCGAGATCCTCGAACGTGTCGGTGAACGCCCTGGCGCCGCGCTCGTCGAGGAAGCGGCGGATGCCGAGCTCGATCCGGGCGCCGTCGCGCAGCGAGCCGTGGCGGTCGCCGGCGCGGCGCAGCTCGGGGACGACGTCGTAGCGCGCCTCGTACTCGGCGCACAGGGCGTCGACGTCGGCGTCGGCGGTGTCCTGCACGGTGGCGGC
>CAZZWJ010000264.1:0-4389 GCA_964657875.1 uncultured Solirubrobacteraceae bacterium | reverse complement strand
GCCGCCGCCCTGACCGCCACGACCGGCGCCGCCGCCCGCGCCACCGGAACCGCCGGCGCCGCCCTGGCCACCCGGGCCGCCGCGACCGCCCCGGCCACGCCCACGACCGTCGCGACCGTCACGGCCGCCCCGGTCGGGAGCCTGCGGAGCGGGCTCGTCCATGATCGTCAGGTCAGCGCCGGTGTAGCCGGCGGGCATGATCTCGCCCTTGTTGACCCAGCACTTCACGCCGATGCGACCGAAGGTGGTCTTCGCCTCGAAGAAGCCGTAGTCGATGTCGGCGCGCAGCGTGTGCAGCGGCACGCGACCATCGGAGTAGCTCTCCCGGCGGGCCATCTCGGCGCCACCGAGGCGACCGGAGACCTGGATCTTCACGCCCTTGGCACCGGAGCGCATCGCACTCGTGAGCGCACGCTTCATCGCGCGCCGGAAGGCGACGCGGTTCTGCAGCTGCTCGGCGACCGACTGCGCGACCAGGCGCGCGTCGAGCTCGGGACGCTTGATCTCCAGGATGTTGACCTTGACCTGCTTGCCGGTGATCCGGTGCAGGGCACGGCGCAGCGCGTCGACCTCGGAACCGGACTTGCCGATCACGATGCCGGGCCGGGCCGTGTTGATGTTGACCTCGACCTCGGTCGCGTTCTTGCGGATCGTGATGTCCGAGAGACCCGCGTGCGCCAGGCGGCCGGTGATGTGGTTGCGAATCTGCTCGTCCTCGAACAGGTAGTCCGAGAACTGCTTCTCGTTGAACCAGTTGGCCTTCCAGTCGTGGATGTACCCCACGCGGACTGACTCTGGATGAACTTTCTGACCCATGATCTATCTATTTCTGGTTTCGTCCGTGGGAGGCACTGATGTCCTTCGGCGTGAGCAGGATCGTCAGATGACTGGTCCGCTTGCGAATCTGCGAGGCGCGACCCATCGCGCGCGGGCGGAAACGTTTGATCGTCGGACCTTCATCAGCGCGAATCGCCTTGATGAAGAGATCCTCGCCGACGAGCTCGTGATTGTGCTCGGCGTTCGCGACGGCGGACTCGAGCAGCTTGCTCCAATCACGTGCGATCGCTCTCGGCGTGACAGCGAGGATAGCTCGCGCTTCCTCGACCGACTTGCCGCGGATGTGGTCGCACACCAGCCGCGCCTTGCGCGCACTGGAACGGACGTACTTGGCCTGGGCCCGCACGACCGGGGCCGGCTCGCCGGGCTCCCGCTGCGTGCGATGACGCCGCGGCGTCGGCGACGCCCGCCGCTCAGACGCCGACAGCGACGATCCCGAAGCCGGAGTCTCGGCGGTCGCCGGAGCCTTATCGACCTCCACGCTCGAGGGATCTGACACCTCAGCGACGACGTCGGCGAGCTCATCGCCTTCGGCCGGCGTGGTCGATCCGTCGTCCACCTCGGCCGCAGGGGCGTCCTCGGCCGAGGCCCCCGGCGAACTGTCGGTGACCGGGGTCTTCTCGGGCTCCACCGCGGGCGCCTCGTCCGGGGTCGACCCGGCGGTCTCGTCGGGCTTATCGGTCATCGCCGCTTCCCGGTCCCCGCATGCCCGCGGTACAGGCGCGTGGGCGCAAACTCGCCGAGCTTGTGTCCCACCATCGACTCCGAGATGAACACCGGCAGGTGCTTGCGACCGTCGTGGACGGCGATCGTGTGACCCACCATCTCCGGGAAGATCGTCGACGCGCGTGACCAGGTGCGGATCATGCGCTTCTCGCCCGAGGAGTTCATCGCCTCGATGCGGTCCATCAGCCGTTCCTGAACGAACGGTCCCTTCTTGCTGGAACGACTCATCGCTTCTTACCCCTCTTACGGCCGCGCACGATGTACTGGTCGGACTTCTTGCCCTTCTTGCGGGTGCGGTAGCCCAGGGTGGGCACGCCCCACGGAGTGACCGGGTGGCGACCCGCGGTGGTGGAACCCTCGCCACCGCCGTGCGGATGGTCGACCGGGTTCATCGCGGTGCCGCGGGTCTGGGGACGGACGCCCATGTGGCGCTTGCGTCCCGCCTTGCCGATCTTCACGTTCTGGTGATCGGAGTTGCCGATCGCGCCGACGGTCGCGCGGCACTCCGCGCGGACCATCCGCATCTCGCCGGAGGGGAGGCGCAGCGTCGCCATCTCCCCGTCCTTGGCCAGCAGCTGCACGCCGGTGCCGGCGGAGCGGGCCATCTGGCCCCCGCGGCCCGGGGTGAGCTCGACGTTGTGCACGATCGTGCCCGGAGGCATGCCGGACAGCGCGAGCGCGTTGCCGACGCGGATCTCGGCCGCTTCGCCCGACATCACGGTCGCGCCGACCTGCAGACGCGCCGGCGCGAGGATGTAGCGCTTCTCGCCGTCGGCGTAGTGCAGCAGCGCGATGTAGGCGGAGCGGTTGGGGTCGTACTCGATGTGCGCGACCTTCGCCGGGATCCCGTCCTTGCGCCGCTTGAAGTCGATCTCGCGGTACAGGCGCTTGGCCCCGCCGCCGCGATGGCGGGAGGTCTTGCGGCCGTGGGCGTTGCGACCTCCGGACTTGGTGAGTCCGGAGACCAGCGACTTCTCGGGCTTGGAGCGGGTGATCTCCGCGAAGTCGGGATAGGAGACGAAGCGGATCCCCGGAGAGGTGGGCTTGGGCTTTCGGATGGCCATTACTCGGGCGCCTCGAACGCCTGGAAGATCGGGATCGTGTCGCCTTCGCGCACCTGCACGATGGCCTTCTTCCACGTCCGCGTCCGGCCCTTGTAGACGCCGCGGCGCTTGGGCTTGGACTTCACCGAGACCGTGCGCACCGCAGTCACCTTCACGTCGAAGAGGATCTCGACGGCTTGGCGGATCTGGGTCTTGTGCGCCTTGTCGTGGACGCGGAACGTGTACTTGCCGGCCTCGGCGAGAACGAAGGACTTCTCGGAGACGACCGGGCGGATGATCACCTGACTGGGCTCCATCAGACCGACACCTCCTCGGCGACGCTCTCGGCGGCGGCGGTCGCGTTGGCGCGGGCGGTGAGCTCCCCGAGCGCGACCTCGGAGACGAGCAGCGATGCGGCACCGACGATGTCGGCGACGCCCGCGTCGCTCACGGGGACGACCTCGGCCTGGCGCAGGTTGCGAAACGAGAGTCCGGCCGCGGCCTCGCTCTCCGACAGCACGACGAGCGTCGGTGCGGTCGGCGCCCAGTCGGTGAGCAGTCCCACCGCCTGACGGGTCGATGGACCGTCGAACACCGAGGCGTCGAAGACGGCGATCGACTCGCGCTCGGCGTGCACCGACAGCGCGGAGCGCAGGGCGGCCCGGCGGGCCTTGCGGTTGACCTTGACGGTGTAATGACGCGGCTGGGGTCCGAAGACGGTGCCGCCGCCGGTCCACACCGGTGAGCGCGAGGAGCCGGCCCGGGCACGGCCGGTGCCCTTCTGGCGCCACGGCTTGGCGCCGCCGCCGGAGACCTCGCCCCGGGTCTTGGTCGAGTGGGTGCCCTGGCGACGGGCGTTGAGCTCGGCCCGGACGGCCTCGTGGACGAGCGGCATGTTGAAGTCGGCCTCGAACGCCTTGGCGTCGAGCGACTGCGTGCCGCCGCCGAGCTTGGGAGCGGTCCTAGCCATCGGTACGCACCTCCACGGTGGAGCCCTTGGGTCCGGGGACCGAGCCGCGGACCATCATCAGGTTGCGGTCGGGCATCAGCTCGACGACCGTGAGCCCACGCTGGGTGATGCGCTTGTTGCCCATCTGGCCGGGGCCGCGGATGCCCTTCATCACGCGGGCGGGCCACGCGGAGGCGCCGATCGAGCCGGGGGCCCGGTAGTTGTGGGAGCCGTGGGTCTTGGGGCCACGGGAGAAGTTGTGGCGCTTGATCGTGCCCGCGAAGCCCTTGCCCTTGGAGGTCCCGGAGATCTTCACCTTGTGGCCGACCTCGAACGCGTCGACGGTCACCGTCTCGCCGACGAGCAGCTCGCCGGCCTCGTCGCGGAACTCCACGAGATGGCGGTGCGCGGACGCGTCGGCCTTCTTGAGGTGGCCGAGCTCGGCGCGGGTGAGGTGCTTCTCCTTGCAGACGCCGAACGCGAGCTGCACGGCCTCGTAGCCGTCCTGCTCGTGGGTCCGGATCGCGATCACGGGGCACGGGCCGGCTTCGAGCACGGTCACGCGCTCGACGCGACCGTCGTCGAGGAAGCGCTGGGTCATTCCGACCTTGGTGGCGAGGATCGCGGGCATCAGCTGGCGAGCCGGATCTCGATGTCGACACCGGCCGGGAGGTGATCCAGGCGCTGGAGGGAGTCGACGGTCTTCGGGGTCGGCTGATGGATGTCGATCAGTCGCTTGTGGGTACGGATCTCGAAGTGCTCGCGCGAGTCCTTGTCCTTGAACGGCGACCGGATCACGCAGTACACGTTCTTCTCCGTGGGCAGCGGCACGGG
>CAZZWJ010000263.1:0-4412 GCA_964657875.1 uncultured Solirubrobacteraceae bacterium | reverse complement strand
ATCGCGTGGTGGGCGGTCGTGATCGTGATGGCGCTCGCACTCGGCTACCCGGGGCTTGAGCGCTTCTTTCTGCCCGCGGCGTCGGTCGTGTGCGTGCTCGGGGCCGCGGGCATCGCCGACCTCGCCCGGCGCCTTGGGGGATGGTTGGGGGGGAGGTGGCCGGGGTCGCGGGGTCTCGCGCCGGCCGGGGTCCTGGGCGTGCTGCTCGCGGCCGCCGCTATGGGCAGCCTGCGCCCGATCGGCGTGCTCGGCGCGTTTGAGCCCGAGGCGGCGCTCGCGGTCACGACGGTCCAGGGGTTGGACCGGGCGGTGGCGGCCGTCGGCGGCCGTGACGGGGCGCTGCCGTGTGCGCGCAGCTTCGTCGCGGTGAACCACGCCGCCCAGCCGGCGCTCGCGTGGGCGCTGCACACCGGCCTGCAGCGCGTCGGGACCGTCATGCGCCGCCCGGGGCTCGACTTCATCGGTCCTGACAACCGCGCGACCGGGAGCCCGGCGGTGATCGCGCCTGACCTCACCCACGACCGCCTGCTCGTCCGCTCCGGCGACTGGTCGGTCCACGCGCTCACGCGCCGGGCGCGGCCGCACGGGGTGCGCTGTCTGTAGGTCTGATCGAGCCGCGTCGGGAAGGCGTCCGCGCTCGACCGCAGAATGACTCACCATGCTCGTCCTCGGCATCGATCCGGGCACCGCGTCCACCGGCTTCGGCCTCGTGTCGTCTCGCGGTGCCCACCTGACGGCGATCGACCACGGGGTGATCGCCACCCGCGCGGGGGTCGCGCCCGAGCAGCGCCTGGCTCAGATCCACGCCCGCGTATGTGAGCTGCTGGACGAGCACCGGCCCGATGCGCTCGCGGTCGAGGAGCTCTACTTCGGGGCCAACGTGCAGACGGCGTTCGCCGTCGGGCAGGCCCGGGGGGTGGTGCTCCTCGCCGGCGGTCAGCGTGGGATCGACACCCGCTCCTACACCCCCCAGCAGGTCAAGGCGGCGGTCTGCGGTTCTGGCCGGGCCGCCAAGGACCAGGTCGGGCGGATGGTCGCGCGGCTGCTCGGCCTGGCGGCGGTCCCGACCCCCGACCACGCCGCCGATGCCCTCGCGGTCGCCATCTGTGAGCTCAACCGAGCGCCGTTTCTGGGCGCGCTCGCCGCGCCGGGGACCCGACCGGCTGTCGGCGCCGGTTCCCGGGCGCCCGGGACTCGTTCGCCGAGCCCCGCGATCTCCGCGGCGACGCTCGCCCGGGCGCGCCACGGCTCGGTGGCCCCGACACCCTCACCGTCGCCGGCGAGCGGATGATCGCGCTCATCAGCGGTCGCGTCGCGGTCCGCCGTCCCGACCACGTCGTCGTCGACTGCCAGGGCGTCGGCTACCGCCTCGCGGTCTCCGCCGAGACGCTGCGCCAGGTGCCGGCCGCCGGGCACGACGTCCTGCTGCACACCCACCTCGTCGTCCGCGAGGACGCGCTCTCGCTCTTCGGTTTCGCGACCGAGGTCGAGCGCGACCTCTTCCTCATGCTCATCGGTGTCCAGACCGTCGGCCCCAAGGTCGCGCTGTCGGTCCTCTCGACCGCACCCCCCCGGACGCTGATGGCCGCGGTCGCCTCCGGGGAGGCCGCCCAGCTGCGCGCCCCCGGCGTCGGCAAGCGCACCGCCGAGCGGATCATCGTCGAGCTCAAGGAGAAGGTCGCCGAGTTCACCGTGCCCGGCGAGGAGCCGGCCGCGGTGACGGTGAGCCGCGGCGAGGGACCGGCGGCGACCGCGCGCCAGGCGCTGGAGGCGCTCGGCTACACGCCCACGGAGATCGACACGCTGCTCGTCGATGCCGACACCGACGCCGATGACGCGACGGCCGAGGCGCTCATCGCCCACGCGCTGCGCAGTGCCCGGCGATGAGCATCGATCCGCTCGCCCGTCCGCAGGACCCCGACGAGCGGCCCGGCGAGGAGGCCGAGTTCGACCGCGCGCTGCGCCCGCGGCGACTGGAGGACTTCATCGGCCAGGATGCGATCCGCGACCAGCTCGCGGTGTCGATCGCCGCCGCCGCCAGTCGTGGCGAGGCCCTGGATCACGTGCTGCTCGCCGGCCCACCCGGCCTGGGCAAGACCTCCCTGGCCCAGATCCTCGCCACCGAGCTCGACGCCCCGTTCGTGCAGACCTCGGGACCGGCCCTGGAGCGCAAGGCCGACGTCGCCTCCCATCTCTCCTCGCTGGAACCCCGGTCGGTGCTGTTCGTCGACGAGATCCACCGGCTGCCGCGGGCGCTCGAGGAGACGTTCTATCCGGCGATGGAGGACCACATGTTGCCGATCACCGTCGGCTCGGGCGCCGGGGCGCGGATCCTCACCCTGTCGCTGGCGCCGTTCACGTTGATCGGCGCGACGACCCGGACGAGCCTCCTGTCGGCCCCGCTGCGCGACCGCTTCGGCATCCAGCATCGACTTGAGCACTACGGCCCCGAGCACCTTGCCGAGATCGTCGCGCGCTCGGCGTCGCTGCTCGGCGTGGTGATCGGCGACGGGGGCGCGGAGGCGATCGCGCTGCGCAGCCGCGGGACGCCGCGGGTCGCCAATCGGCTCCTGCGCTGGGTCCGGGACTTCGCCGAGGTCCGCCATGGCGGCACCGTCTCGGCGGCGGTCGCGACCGAGGCGCTGGACCAGCTCGAGGTCGACGACGTCGGCCTGGACCGCCTGGACCGGGAGATCCTGCGCGCGATCTGTGAGAAGTTCGGCGGCGGCCCCGTCGGGCTCTCGACGCTCGCGGTCGCGGTGAGCGAGGACAAGGACACGATCGAGGATGTGTATGAGCCCTATCTGCTTCAGCAGGGGATGATCGAGCGCACCCAGCGCGGGCGGATGGCGACGCGACGGGGGTTCGCGCATCTCGGCCTGGAGGGCCCCGGACCGGGGCAGCTGCTGTAGATGAACTGGATAAGAGGCGCGTCGGAGCGACGGGCTCGATGTCTATCCTGCGCTTTTCGATGACCCGCGAGCGCTACTTCATCTGCCCCCACTGCGGCCATCGCTCGATGGGCGCCGATCGCAACGCCGGATTTCGGCGCGAGGCGCGGGGCTGTGAGAAGTGCGGGTTCGCCTATCTCTTCGAGCTCCTCGACGACTACTACCCGGCGCCCAACGCGGCGTTCTTCGCCTGCGACGCCGACGGCCGGATCGTCGACTGCGGCCGCGGCTCCTTCGAGCTCACCGGCATCAAGACCGAGCAGGCGATCGGGCGTCCGGCGTCCGATGTGCTCGGCCTGCAGTTCGACGACGGCTCGGACTACATCTCCACCGCCCTGGAGTGGGAGGTCCGCGTGCAGAACAAGGCCGTCCGGGTCAACGCCGAGCACGATCTCCCGGCTCGCGCGGTGGCCGACATCTTCCCCGCCTACGATGACGACGACGGCGGGGTGCTCGTCGTCCTCACGCCGACCAAGACCAACGACTCCTGACCGCGGCGGCGCACGCGCGCCTGCAGCGCGATCGCCGGTCTGCGTCGCCCTCTAGCATCCCCTCACGCTGATGTCCGACCGCAAGCGCCACGGATTCGTCCTGCTCCTGGTCGCCGGCCTGTTGGCCGCGTCGATCGTCGCCCTGTTCACGGTCAAGACGGAGCTCGGTCTCGACCTCCGTGGCGGCGTGCAGCTCGTCTACCAGGCCGAGCCGACGCCCTCGACGCCGAAGGTGACCCAGGCGGCGCTGAACCGCGCGGTCCAGATCATGGAGTCGCGGGTCAACACGATCGGCGTCAACCAGCCGGAGATCAACACGTCTTCGAATAACGAGATCTCGGTCTCGCTGCCGGCGGTCCATGACGTCCAGCGCGCCGAGTCGATCGTCGGCTCCACGGCGGCGCTGGATTTCTATGACTGGGAGGCGAACGCGATCACGCCCAACGGCAAGACGGTCGCCAGCCAGCTGCTCGCCCAGGACTCCACGGCGTCGCTCATCAGTCAGGGCGCCTCCGGTGGGGCCGGTCCCGGCTACTCGGGGGACGGCTCGCTGGGCCTCTATCAGGCGGTCAAGCTCGCGTCCAAGCAGACGCAGGTGCCCCTGAACGCGACGACGAGGAAGTCCCTGTCTAGGATCGGGCCCGAGCTCTTCCTGTTCGGGGCGCCGGGCAGCCGTGCCTGCGCGGCGGCGGCTGCGGCGGCCAAGACCAAGCCGGTCGCCGGCGAGCGCTGTTATCTGGGCGGCGGGCAGGACATCGCCACACGTTCCGAGCTCGCGGCATCGCTGCCGACGGGCGTGTCGATCGCGGGGAATGAGCTGCTCTCGGTGCCGCGGGGGTGGGTCGTGCTCAAGGCGGCGAGCAGCTCGACGACCTCGACCTCGACGGGTACCGACCTCTATACGCCCGGCTCGCAGTTCTTCGTGCTCAAGGATGACGTCGCGCTCACCGGCAACCAGATCACCAACCCG
>CAZZWJ010000262.1:0-4446 GCA_964657875.1 uncultured Solirubrobacteraceae bacterium | reverse complement strand
GATCGCCGATACCGCACCGAGCGCGACCCGGGTGATGAGCAACGTCCCGTAGTCAGGGGAGATCGCCCCGAGGATCGTGGCGATCGACCACAGGATGATCGAGATCGACAGCACCGGGATGCGCTTGACCCGGTCGACGACCAGTCCGACCGGGATCACCGCGACGGCGGCCACGATCAGCGTCACCGAGTTGAGCAGCCCGATCTGGGTGTTGTCGAGATGCAGCGAGCTCTCCAGCTGGGGGGCGACCGCGCCGATCGTCGAGATCTGGGCGCTGGAGAGGGCGAGCACCCCGGCGAAGAGGACGACGACCCGCGTGCGCGCGGTCCCGCCGACGGCGGTCACCACCCGCCCGCGCAGGTGGCGCCACAGCCAGTGCAGCGCCTGCCCGAGCGCCGCGACGAGATCTTGGAGCGCGTTCATCGCTCCCCCACTCTCGCAGGCGGTTCAGTGCCCGAGGTCGGCGATGTCGACCGAGGACTTCGGCGCCGCGAGCGCGACCGGGGCGTTGAAATCACTGAAGTCCAGCTCGCCGCCATGGCTGCCGGAGTCCTGGATGCGGATCGGATACGGAGCGCCGGTGGTGGCGACGTAGAGGGTGCCGTGCGCGCTCGTGTCATGCAGTGCGATCACCCGGTGTCCGGCGAGCGTGCTCGTCCCCCCGCGCACGAGCGCGCCATGCCCGGTGAGCAGCGCCGCCAGCAGCTTGTGGACCTGGGTGAGGGAGGCGAGCGACGCGAAGTCGCCGGTGGAGGCCGACGCCCGCAGCCATTTGCCCTGCAGCTGGGTGGCGACCCCGCTGCCGCCGAACTGGCGCCAGAACGCCGGGCTGCCGTTGACGTAGGACTCCCCGCCGACGGTGATCAGCCGAAAGCTGGCTCCGTTCTCCGACAGCGAGCCGGTGGCGCCGCGGCCGTTGACGAGCTGCAGGTCCAGGCGGATCGGATGCTTGGCGCTGCCGTCGGAGATGACCCCCGAGACGCGCACCGAGTGCACGGCGTCGATCGCCTGGGTCGCCCGCGTGACGATCACGTTGGGGGCGCGCGCCGCGATTCCGCCGGGCCCCGAGGAGCCGCAGGCGGCGACGGTCAGCGCCACGATCGCCGCCGGGGCGCAGCCGATGAGCCTCTGCACTCGCATCCGCGCAGCAGCGTAACCTACGCTCCCGTCGAGTCCGGGTCCCGGCATGCCGGGACGCCCGCTCCGTCGCCACCGCGCAACTTCGACCCCCCGGGGGATGTTCTCAGTGCTCATGAACTCGTCTCATCTGCGCGCGCGCATCCGCCCGCGCCGCCTCGCGCTCGCCGGCGCGACCGCGGCCGTCGTCGGGTCGCTCGCCCTCCATGCCGCTCCCGCATCCGCCTCCACCAAGCAGATCGCGATCATCCAGGACGGCGCCGCCCTCAACGCGAACCCCCAGGGCGACATCGCCCAGTTCCGCGCGCTCGGCGCGACGACGCTGCGCGTGATGCTGCAGTGGTCCACCGTCGCCCCCAGTGCCGGCGCCACGCGTGCGCCACACTTCTCCGCGACCAACCCCAACGCCTATCCGGCGGCCAACTGGGCTCAGTGGGACGCGATCATCAAGGCCGCGACCAACGGGGGCATGAAGGTCGATCTGGACATCATCGGCGGCCCGCCGCGCTGGGCGCAGGGCAGTGGGATCCCCGCCTCCTACCTCAACGGCCATTACGCCAAGAGCCATTACGGCTGGAAGGTCAACGCCGGCGACTTCGGACAGTTCGTGCAGGCGGTCGGGACCCGCTACGACGGGAGGTTCAAGCCGGCGGGCTCCGGGTCGGCGTTGCCCAAGGTGTCGATCTGGTCGCTGTGGAACGAGCCGAACATGGGCCAGCAGCTCGGTCCTCAGAACGTCGACGCGACCGCTCACTCCAGCGGCTACGACGTCGCCGCCGGCTACTACCGCAACCTCCTGCGGACCGGCTGGAGCGCGCTGCAGAAGACCGAGAAGGGCTCGACGATCCTGATCGGCGAGCTCGCCGGCGAGGGCCGTATCCACAACAAGAGCGCGAAGTACCCGCAGGGACTGCCCGGCAACACCGCGATCTCATCGCCGGTGACCTACATCGAGTCCCTGTACTGCCTCAACTCCCGCGACAAGACGCTCACCGGGACCGCGGCCAAGCTCGCCGGCTGTCCGACGACCGGCTCGGCCCGCGGCGCGTTCGTCAAGGACAACCCGGCGCTGTTCAACGCGAGCGCGATCGCGATGCATCCCTACGCCTCCAGCTACGCCCCGAATGAGCCGAGCTCGAAGATCCCCTCCAGCTACATCGTGCTGCCGGTGATCGGCCGCCTCACCAGCGAGCTGACCGCGGTGACCAAGGCGTGGCACCACACCAAGAACTACCCGGTGTGGTCGACGGAGTACGGCTTCGTCACCAGCCCGCCGCAGAAGAACACCAGCAGCACGCACTACCCGTCCCCCGCGCAGGCGGCTACCTATCTCAACCAGGCCGAGTACCTCAGCTGGCGCAACCCCCGGGTGGCCAGCTACGCCCAGTACCTGCTCGCCGACCCGCCGGTGGTGAAGGGCGCCGGGCTGTTCTCCAGCGGACTCGTGTACGCCAACGGCAAGGACAAGCCCGCCTACAACGCCTACCGACTGCCGCTGTGGCTGCCGTCGATGAGCGTCAAGAGGGGCGCCTCGACCCAGGTCTGGGGTGGGGCACGCCCCGGGGTGTTCGACGGCAAGCTCGGCTCCGGCGCCCGCCGGGTCACCATCCAGGAGTCGGTCGGCAGGAGTGAGAAGACACTCGCCACCGTGACCGCCGCCGCGTCCAACGGCTACTTCGACACCCACGTCAAGCTGACCTCGGGCGGGACGATCCGCCTCGCCTACACCTACCCGACCACCGAGCTCGGACTGCCGCTCGGCGTCGCCGGAACGACGGTCTACAGCCGATCGGTGAAGGTGTCGGTGAAGTAGGCCTGGCGGTGCACCGGGTGTCCGTTGAACCCGTTCGGGGCCTCACGCCGGCGGACCTCGAGGCGATCGCGGATCTCGAGGCGCGCGTCGTCGCTCATGACGGCGGGCGCCTCAAACTCGAGTGGGGCCGGCTGCGTGACCCCGGCCGCGGGCAGGGCGGGGGCGCTGAGGACGTGCTCGCCCGGTCAGACGACGGTCGCCTCGTCGGCTTCGCGGGGCTCTACGGCTACGGCTCGAGCGCGGTCGAGATCGCGGGCATGGTCGAGCCCGAGTCACGCCGGCAGGGCCTCGGCGGAGCGCTGCTCGACGCCGTGGTGCAACTGTGCACGCAGGCGGGCGGTGGGTCGCCGCTGCTGATCGTGGCCCGCGAGTCGGCCGGCGGGCAAGCCCTCGCGCACGCCCGCGGGGCCGTGCTGGATCACTCCGAGCACGCGCTCGTGCTCGATGGCGATCCGGCCGACGGGCTCGGCGACCCGGCATCGTCGATGCGGGCCGCGACGCCGGCGGACGTCCCGGCGATCGTGGCGATCCTCAGTGCCGGCTTCGGCTACGTCCCCGACGACGTCGCCCAACGACTCTCCGGAGCGGACGGGCTGACGCTCGTGACCGAGCTCACGGTGGACGGGCGGTCCGAGATCGTGGCCACGATGCGCGCCCAGCTCACCGAGACGACCGGCGGCATCTACGGCTTCGCCGTGGACCCCGCCCATCAGGGCCGGGGCATCGGCCGCGACTTCCTGCGCCGCGCCTGCCGCCAACTGCGTGACCACGGCGCCGCCCAGGTCGGGCTCGAGGTCGCCGTCGAGAACGATCGCGCCCTCGGCCTCTACACCTCGCTCGGCTTCACCCCGGTGGTGACCGAGGACTACTGGCGCCTGCCGGCCTGACGGCGTCCGGGACGGGTCGGGGGTCGCGGGCCGAGCCAGGCCGGGGGCGGAAGCTCTGCTGCCTCAGCGCCGCGGCATCGCGACCAGCAGTCGCTGGCCGACGTCAAGCGACGGCAGGTCGCGCAGATGCCCGTGACGCTCATCCCAGGCACCGGACGCGAGATCACGGGTGACGTCCTCGACCACCCGGCGGATGACCGTGGCCGGCATCCGGGCGAACCCCGATGTCGCGGCGCGGGCGAGTGGGTCGAGCACGCGCTCCGGATGCGCCCAGAACGAGCCGAGGGTCCAGTCCGGGGTGTCGGCGGCGACCACGACCGGCTCGACGCTCACCTCGCCTCCGAGCCACCTACACAGCTCCGGCATCGAGGGGAACGTGCGGCGATCGAGCTCGGCGACCTCGGGCAGGTAGTCGCGCACGAGCCACATCTCGGCGAACACGTCCGGGTCGAAGGTGACGATCACCACCGGCCCCCGGGCCACCCGCCGCAGCTCCCGCACCCCCCGCTCCCGGCCCTCGTCCCAGTGATGGATCGTGAGCACCGCCATCGCGGCGTCGACCGCCCGGTCACGCAGCGGCAGCGCCGCGGCGGAGGCGCGGACCGCGGG
>CAZZWJ010000261.1:0-4449 GCA_964657875.1 uncultured Solirubrobacteraceae bacterium | reverse complement strand
GTCACGCCGCTGAGCGCGGCCACCTCGAGCGCGATCCCGAGTCCGTAGCCGATCGCCGCCCGGGACTGAAAGCCGCCGGGGATCGGGATCACCGGCACATCCTCGGCGCGGGCACCGGCCGCCAGGCGCCCGCCGGTGGTGGCGACGATCCGCCGCGCACCGAGCGCCCCGGCGGCGTGGAAGGCGCTGAGCGTCTCCTCGGTCTCCCCCGAGTAGCTCGCGCACAGCACCGTCGTCTGCGCCGTCGTCCACGGCGCGAGCGTGTAGCCCCGGGTGACCGCCATCGGCCGCGCGGCGCGGTCGCCGAGCGCCGCGATCGCCAGCGAGGCGCCGATCGCCGATCCGCCCATCCCGGCGACGACGAGTCCGCCCGGTGAGTCGCGGGGGTCGATCCGGGCCGACTCCACGCGCCACAGCGCGTCACGCAGATGCTCGGAGAGGTTCTGCACCTCGGCGAACTGGCCGCTCGGATCCCCGGCAGCGACGGTCTCGGGGGTGAGGTCGGTCGGCGGGCTCATGGACGGCTCGGGGCGGGGACGGAGCGAGCGGCGGGGACGACGAGTGGCGGCGGGCGGGGCGGGCCTAGAAGGCGATCGCGCCGGCGGGGAGGTCGACGTCGGGGAAGATCCGCACCCCGGCGGTGAGCGTGTTCCCGGCCCCGAGACGAACGTCCTCACCGACCATCGCGGCATTCTCGATCCGGCAGTGGTCGGAGATCGAGGCACCGGGTCCCACGATCGAGCGGATCACCCGGGAGTGCAGGCCGATGCTCGCGCCGTCGAGCACCACCGAGCCGTCGACCTGCGCGCCCGGGCCGACGGTCACCCCCGCGCCGAGCACCGAGCGTCCGGTGACCGTCGCCGACGGATCGATCGCGCAGCCGGGGCCGATCACGGCCGGGCCGTGGACCGCGGAGCGGGGATGGGGGTCGGGGCACAGGATCCCGTTGGCGGCGGCGATCCCGTCACCGACGCCGGTCCGCACCGCACCCTCGAGGATGTCCCAGGTCGCCTGCAGGTAGCGCTGCGGGGTTCCGATGTCCATCCAGTACCCCGACGCCTCATAGCCGTAGAGGCCGTTGTCGACCAGCCGCGGGAACACCTCGCGCTCGATCGAGATGCGGCTGCCCGCGGGCGCCATCTCGCTGAGCACCGAGCGCTCCAGGATGTAGGCACCGGCGTTGATCAGGTGGGTGTCGATCTCATCCAGGCTCGGCTTCTCCACGAACTCGCGCACCGACAGATCCGGGCGCCGGCGCACGAGGCCGTAGGCGGAGGGATCGTCGACGCCGATCAGCGCGAGCGTCGCCCGGGCGCCGGTCGCCTCGTGCTGGGCGAGCTGGGCGCTCAGGTCCATGTCGCTCAGGACGTCCCCGTTGAGCATGAAGAAGCGCTCGTCGAGCAGCTCCTCGGCGTACTTCAGCGCGCCGCCGGTGCCGAGCGGATGGGGCTCCTCGACGTAGGTCAGGGCGACCCCGTAGTCGCTGCCGTCGCCGAGCACCGCGCGCACGCCGTCGGGCAGAAAGCCGCAGGAGAGGATCGCCCGGTCGACGCCGTGTCCGCGCAGCCACTCGAGCATGTAGGACATGAACGGCCGCCCGGCGAGTGACACCACCGGCTTGGGGACCCGGGAGGTGAGCGGCCGCAGCCGGGTCCCCTCCCCTCCGACGAGGATCAGCGCCTGCATCAGCGCCCGACCCCCTCATAGGTCAGGCCGGCGCCGCGGACCGCCTCACGGTCGGCGAAGTTGCGTCCGTCGACGAGCAGCTCGCCGGTCATCGCGTCGCGGACCGCGGTCCAGTCCAGGTCGGCGAACTCCGGCCACTCGGTGACCAGGATGGCGGCGTCGGCGCCGGCGACCGCCTCCAGCGCGCTCGGCGCGAAGCGCACCCCCGGCATCAGCAACCGGGCCTCGTGCTCGGCGATCGGATCGTAGGCCGACACCGTCGCCCCGTCGGCCTGCAGCCGCGCGGCGAGCACGAGCGACGAGGCCTCGCGCATGTCATCGGTGTTCGCCTTGAACGCGAGACCCAGCAGCGCGACGTGGCGCCCCACGAGCGTGCCCAGGTGCTTCTGAAGCTTGCCGATCACGCGGCGCTTCTGCAGCTCGTTGACCTCGATCACCGAGGTGAGCAGCTGGAAGTGATACCCCGAATTACCGGCAAGTTGTTTGAGTGCTGAGACATCTTTGGGAAAACACTGGGCGAGCGTCAAGCCACCGGTGGCCACCACCGTGTGGGTGTAGGGGACCTCGAGCGAGTACACCGGGCCCGAATACGCGACGCGTTCGGTCGACGTGACCCGGAGCCACGTCGGGCCGTCGTCGCCGAAGCACCGGTAGCCCGTGGGCGCGATGCGCTTGGTCTGTCGAGCCACCGACGCAAGCACCCCGGGCCGGTCACGCTCTGGAACCAGTGCGATCGCCCGCTCCACCTGCTCGGCTCCGCTGATCCGGATCCAGTGCGTGTCCTTCGTCGACTTCGCGCTGCGACCAACGCGACGCGACGCGACGATCCCGACACTTGCCAGGAGCCGCAGGACGCCGTCGGCCAGCTCGTCGCTGACCGTCCCCATCTCGATGATGACGCTGGGTCCGCCGTTGATCAGCGACCAGGAGCCGTCTCCCTCGAACAATCCCGAGAGCAGCGCCCAGCGTGCCTCGTCGGGCTGCTCCCAGATGAGGTCGGGCAGTCGCTGCTCGTAGCTGCCGCGACCGAGACCGAGCACCTCGGTCCACCATGTCCCCAGCAGACGCGAGGAGATCTCGACCTGATGAGAGGTCTTGGTGTGGCGGACTCTCGCGTGGACGTTCTGAGCCATCCAGTAGGCGACGACCTGGTCGACGAGATGCTGCTCGCGTGAGGGATGAAATGACCAGAAGATCCGGCGGCGACCGGTCTCATCCCGCGTCGTGTTGCCCTCGGCGAGGTAGAGGCCGACGACACGCCAGAACAGACCGTCGAGACGCAGCTCGCTGTGGGGCTGGTGGCCGTTGCGCGTCGTGCTGATCCTCGAACCCTGGAGCGGGATGTCGCTGCGCGACAGCTCGTCGTAGCGCAACGCCCCGGTGCGCTTCACGTCGCCGGTGCGCGCGGCGACGGACTTCGCACCGGCGAATACCGCGCGGCGCTCGGCCATGGGAGCCGCGACGAGCGCCCGGACCCGCGCCGGGTCCGGATGCACGATGAACTGATCGGGTGAGATCTCGGCGACCTCGGCCGCCGCCATGAGCGAAGCGACCTTTACCGGATTCCACTCCTCCCCCTGCCCCATCGCCAGCGGGACCCAATCGTCGGTCTCGAGCTCTCCGGCGAGCCGGAACTCGGGCTCTGAACCGTGACCGTCGGAGACGATCCACCCGTGGTCGGGAGTCGTCCGCAGCCGACGGCCCATCTTCGTCGCGACCTCGACGAGCTCACCGTCGTACTCGCGGCGGGTAAGGCACATCACGCCCAGGAACTGAGGTTCACGGCCGCCCGGCACCCAAGTGAGCACCTCCAGCCCCTCAGCGCCGAGCACACCCGGCTGCACTTCGGCCTCCTCGGCGGCGATCCGTTCCCACAGACGCTCGAAGGTGAGCAGCGTCGTGCGCCCATGGTGGCGGACGAGGACGGTCTCCTCAGGCGCAAAACAGCTCCCGCCGTAGCCGATTCCGGGCTGCAGGAAATGACTGCCGATGCGGCGGTCCAGGCCCATCCCGCGGGCGACCTCCAGGACGTCGGCCCCGGTCTCCTCACAGACGTTGGCGATCTCGTTGATGAACGAGATCTTGGTGGCCAGAAACGCGTTGGCGGCGAGCTTGACCATCTCCGCGGAGGCGATGTCGGTGCGCACGAGCGGCGCCTGCAGCGGGGCGTAGAGATCGCCGACCGCCTGTCCGGCCCAGTCGCCGTCGTCGCCGACGACGACCCGGTCGGGCTTCATGAAGTCATCCAGCGCCGACCCCTCCTTCAGGAACTCCGGGCACGAGACGTAGGCGAAGCCCTTGCCCTGGCGGGCGAACTCACGCTTGATCGAGGCGCCGGTGCCGACCGGAACCGTCGACTTCATCACGAGCGCGTGACGGTCGGAGGCGGGCATCGCGCCGACCACCGAGTGCACGGCCGACAGATCCGGGTCCCCGGAGTAGGTCGGCGGGGTGCCGACGGCGACGAACAGCAGCCGCGCGTGCTCCAGCGCGGGCGCGAGGTCGGTGGAGAAGTGCAGGCGCTCGGCGTTGCGGGCCAGGCACTCGGCGAGCCCGGGCTCATAGATCGGAACCTCGCCGCGCTGCAGGCGCTCGATCTTCGCCGCGTCGACATCGACGCACCACACGTCGTTGCCGATCTCGGCGAAGCCGGCCGCGGTCACGAGGCCGACGTAGCCGGTGCCGATCACGGCGACCGACTGGGGAGAATCCGTCACGGGAGTCGTCATTGCGCGTTGAGGCTACACGCCACTCGGCGCCATC
>CAZZWJ010000260.1:0-4485 GCA_964657875.1 uncultured Solirubrobacteraceae bacterium | reverse complement strand
GCCCAGCGCGGGCTGCGCGCCTTCGATGAGGACCACTACGTGCCCGACCGCGGGCCGCTCGCGCTCGGTTCGCTGCAGAGTCTGCCGGTGCCGGGGCGCCTGGAGGTCGGGACGGGAGCCGACGCGCCGCTCGGCGCCTCCGCCCAGCCGCCCCGCCGGGAGCTCGAGATGCTGCCTGCCGAGGGCCACACTGGCGACGGCGCCGCCTACTGGCTGAAGTGGGCGCAGGTGCTCGTCTGCGGCGATTATCTCTCGCCGGTCGAGATCCCGATGATCTCGGCGTCTGACGGCGGCTCGCTGGGGGCCTACCGGGCGACGCTCGCGCGACTCTCGGGGTTCGTGGCCCAGGCCGAGTGGATCGTGCCCGGCCACGGGGCGCCGCTGTCGCGCGAGCGGGCCGAGGAGGTGCTGGGCGAGGACGATGGATACCTCGCGGCGCTCGCCCTGGACCCCGGTTCCGCGCGGGCCCCGGCGTCCCGGGGTGGCGGTGTCCGCCAGCGGGAGATCCACGCCGCGAACCTCGCCGCCGTCGCCGCCGGCGGCTAACGGACGCGCTACAGCAGCTTGTCGAGCGTGATCGGAAGGTCCCGGACGCGGCGGCCGGTTGCGTCGTAGACGGCGTTGGCGATCGCCGCGGCCACGCCGGTGATCCCGATCTCACCGATCCCGCGGGCACCGGCCGGGGCGAACGGATCGGGGATGCCGGTCCACATCACCTCGATCGGCGGCACGTCCAGGTGGACCGGCACGTGATATTCGGCGAGGCTCGGATTCATGATCCGGCCGGTTCGCTCGTCGAACTCGGTGTGCTCCATGAGCGCGAGGCCGATGCCCATGATGATCCCGCCGCGGAACTGGCTGGTGGCCGTCTTGGGGTTGATGATCACGCCACAGTCATAGGAGCCGAGCATCCGCGCCACCCGCGTCTCGCCGGTGACCGTGTTGACCCGGACCTCGCAGAACACGGCACCGAAGGAGTGCATCGACCGGGCCTGGGACTCCTCGGGATCGGATGCCGAGGCGGTGACGGTCAGCTCGTCGCGGCCCGCCCGGTCGAGGATCGCCGAGTAGCTCTCCCAGCGGCTCGGGTCGGCGAGCTCACACAGTCCCTCGTCGCGACAGCCGGTCTCGTCGGCGGTGAGCCCGGCCAGCGGGGAGTCGCCACCGGCGAGCGCGAGCAGCTCCGTGACCAGCGAACGCTGCGCCGCGATCACCGCACCGATGATCGACGCCGTCTGTGAGGAGCCGCCGGCGATCATGCTGCCGGGGAACGAGGAGTCGCCGTGGTCGACGGTGACCCGCTCCAGCGGCAGGCCGAGCCGCTCCGCGGTGACGATCGTCTGCGTCGTCGAGGTCCCCATCCCCATGTCGGCCGCCGGCACCGCGACCGTGGCGTGACCGGTCTTGTCGAGCGTGATCCGCGCGCCGCCGCCGGGGAAGCGGCCGTAGGGGTAGGTCGCCGTCGCGCATCCGCTGCCGATCGACCACTCGCCGTCCCGGCGCCCGCCCGGCCGCGGCCGCGGCTCCCAGCCGAAGCGCTCGGCGCCCGTGCGCCACGCCTCGAGCAGATGGCGGGAGGAGAACGCCAGCCCGGAGCTCGGGTCGGTCTCCGGCTCGTTGCGGATCCGCAGCTCGATCGGGTCGAGGCCGAGCTCGGTCGCCAGCTCGTCGATCGCCGACTCCAGCGCGAAGGTGCCCACCGACTCGCCGGGCGCCCGCATGAACGAGTTGGGGAGCATGTCCATATCGACGACCTGCTGGTCGGTCCTCAGCGTCTCGGTCGCGTACAGGTGACGCGCCGGAAACGTGAACTGCTCCGCGAGCGCGTTATGGGGGGTGATCGCGGAGAGGCCCGTGTGGATGAGCGCCGTGAACCGTCCGTCGTCCGTGGCACCGATGGCGACGCGCTGCTCGGTGTTGGTGCGACCGCCGACGAGGCGGTAGACGCCCTCCCGCGAGAGCGTGAGCCGCACCGGCCGGCCGGCGCACTTCGCGGCCGCCGCTGCGAGCAGCTGATGGGACCACACCGTCTTGCCGCCGAACCCGCCGCCGACGAACGGCGAGGTGAGATGAACCTGCTCCTCCTCGATCCCGAACACGCTGGCGATCGTCCACGCGTGCATCGACACCGCCTGACTCTCGTCGTGGACGAACAGCTCGTCGCCGTCCCAGGCGAGCGTGACCGCGTGCGGCTCGATCGCGTTGTGGTTGTGACGGGGCGTGCGGTATCGGAGATCGACCGAGTGAGGGGCGTCGCGCAGCGCCGCTTCGGCCTCGCCGACGGTCACCTCGACCGGCTGGCCGACGAGGTTGTCGGGGGTGCGCGCGTCAACCCTCGCCTCCTGAAAGGAACGCGGTGGCGTCGACTGGAAGGCGACCTCGATCAGCGACGCGGCGTGGTCGGCCTGCTCCTGGGTCTCGGCCAGCACGACTGCGATCGGCTCGCCGTTCCAGTGGATCGCATCGTCCTGCATCACCGGGAGATCGCTCCCGGCGGCCGCCAGGGGCTGGGTGAGGAAGAGCGCCGGCGGGTTCATCCGCGGGGCGTTGCGGTAGGTCATCACGAGCACGACGCCGTCGGCGGCCTCCGCGTCGCCGGTATCGAGCATCGTGATGCAACCGCGGGCCACGGTGCTGTAGCGCAGCGAGGCGTACACCATGCCCGGCATCACGAACTCGGCGGCGAACCGGGCTTCGCCGCGGACCTTGAGTGGGCCGTCCAGGCGGGAGACCTGGGCGCCGATGAGGCCGCGTTTGGCGTTGATCACCGGATCGGGGCCCACGTTCGGCGACCACCCCTCGGCGGCGATCGGGACCGCGGTCTGAGGTTCGGTCGGCGTCACGCGCGGGCTCCTTCGGTCAACTGCTCGAGCACGGCGACAAGCGTGCGACGGGTGAGGGTCACCTTGAACGCGTTGCCGTCCAACGGGTGGGCGTCGGCGAGCTCGGCGTCGGCCGCCGCGTGGAAGCTCGCCGCGGTCGCCGGGGCGCCGCGCAGAACCTGCTCGGCGCGCGAGGCCCGCCACGGCTTCGGGGCGACGCCGCCGAGGGCGAGGCGCACGTCGGTGATGGTGTCGCCGTCGAGCTCGAGTGCCGCCGCGACCGAGACGAGCGCGAACGCGTAGCTCGAGCGATCACGGACCTTGCGATAGGTCGAGTGCGCGACGATCGCCGCGGGGGGTAGCTCCACCGCGGTGATGAGCTCGCCCGGCTCGAGCACCGTCTCGATGTCCGGGCGCTCTCCGGGCAGCGTGTGCAGATCGACGAGCGGGACGGCGCGCTCGCCGGCGGCGCCGCTGAGGTGCACGACGGCGTCGAGCGCGACGAGTGCGACGCACATGTCCGACGGGTGGGTGGCCGCACACGCGGACGAGGCGCCGAGGATCGCGTGGATCCGATTCAGGCCGTCGATCGCGTCGCAGCCCTCGCCCGGGACGCGCTTGTTGCAACGCGAGCCCTCGGTGTCGTAGAAGTAGGTGCAGCGGGTGCGCTGCAGCAGGTTGCCGCCGACGGTCGCCATGTTGCGGATCTGTGCCGAGGCGCCGGCGACGATCGCGCGGGTGAGCATCGGATAGCGGGCGCGGACCGCCGCGGCTTCGGCGACCGCGGTGTTGCGCGCCGCCGCGCCGATCATCAGACCGCCGCTGTCGGTGTCGCGGATCTCGGCCGACAGGCCGGTCACGTCGACGAGCGCCGCGGGGGTCTCGACCGCCTCGCGCATGAGGTCGACGAGGTTCGTGCCGCCGCCGAGGTACTTCACGTCGGCCTGGGCCGCGCGCTGGACCGCGTCGACGGGGTCCAGGGCGCGAGCGTAGGTCAGCTCCCTCACGCGCGCGCCTCCGCGTAGACCCCGGTGATCGCCTCGACGATCCCGTTGTGGGCTCCGCAGCGGCACAGGTTGCCGCTCATCCGTTCGCGCAGCTCGTCGGGATCGAGATCGATGGTGGTGGCGGTGAGATCGTCGGTGACGTGGCTGGGCACCCCGCGGGCGAGCTCGCCGGCCATCCCGACCGCCGAGCAGATCTGGCCCGGGGTGCAGTACCCGCACTGCAGGCCGTCGCAGTCGATGAACGCCTGCTGCAACGGGTGCAGCACGCCGTCCTGCGCGAGGCCCTCGATCGTGGTCACCGCGCGTCCGTCGCACTGGACGGCGAGGGTCAGGCAGGCGAGGACCCGCTCGCCGTCGACGAGCACCGTGCAGGCGCCGCACGCCCCCTGGTTGCATCCCTTCTTGGTGCCGGGCAGCTCCAGGTGCTCGCGCAGGAAGTCCAGGAGCGACACGCGAGCGTCACGGGGCACCGGAGCCTCGGAGTCGTTGACGATGATTCCCACGGAGATCCTCCTTTGACGGCCTTCGGCCACAAGCGACCGCTCGGCCGTTGGGGTACTACCCGACCCGGCGCGGTTCAGACCGGCGTGTGGAGTGCGGGGCGGGGGCGGCTTACTCGGCGGAGGCGGTGATGACCGCGAGCGTGTCGCCGGTCT
>CAZZWJ010000259.1:0-4494 GCA_964657875.1 uncultured Solirubrobacteraceae bacterium | reverse complement strand
CGATCTCGGCGCGGTGCCCTTTGCCGAGCCTGAGCTCAGGCCTTGGTGAGCTCGCGCTCGGCGCTCTTGAGGACCCCGGCGCGGCCCTTGTGGGACCGCTCGTATTTCTGGACCTCGACGGCGAGGTCCGAATCGCCCTTGGCGAGCGCGCTCTGCACGTCGGCGGCCGTCGCCTCGTCATATCCCGGCCACGGCTCATCGCCGCGCAGGGTGCTGATCCGGTTCAGGACGGTGGTCCGGTTCTCATGGCGGCGCTCGTAGGAATCGACCTTGGCCAGGTCGATCTGGGAGAGGCTCGTCAGCTTGCTGGTGATCTCATCGACGTTGAGGCTGTCGTAGCCCGGGATCGCGAGATCGTCCTCGTCGGCCACCGCACCCTTGATCTGGCCTTCGGCCTGGGCGACGCCCGGGACCTTGCGGGCCTTGCGGGCGGTGCGCTTGGCGGCGGTCGCCGTCTGGCTGGCGGCCTCGGAGGCCGCCTCGGCGACGTCGCGCACGGCGTCCGCCGCGCCGGTCTTGGTGACGTCGTAGGACGGATCACCATGCAGTTCGGCCTGGGCGACCGCGTCGGTCAGCTTCGGGATCTCCCGCAGGATGCGCGCGAGCATCCGCTCCTCGTCGGCGCGAATCGAGGCGGCGAGATCGGCCGTCGTGTCGTCGCCCACGGTCCGGGCGAGGCGCTCGATCGCCGTGTAGGTCGCGATCTCCAGCGCCTCGGTCGCCGCGGCGTCCTTGGCGTTCTTCAGCACCTTCTCCTCACCACCGCTTCCGCGCAGGAGGTCAAGCGGCGTCTTGCCGAGCGCGAGGGCCTGACCGACGGCCCCCTCGACCAGGCCGACGACGGCCACCAGCGGGTTGAAGCCCCGGTCCAGCTGAGACAGGCGGCCGGCGACGCGCTGGGAGTGGCGGCGCGTCTCTCCGAGATGGGTCTCGAGGCCGTTTCGGTAGGAGCCACGCGGGGTCATCGCGATCTGCGACTGCAGAACGCGCGTGAGCGCATCCTCACTCGCCTTGGCTTCGACGAGGTACTGCGCGACCTTCTGAGCAGCGTTCATGTGCGTTTCCAATCCGATGGGGGGATTCGACCGGAGGGCGTCCAGGAGGCTGGTCAGCCGGCACGCCCGGTAGTTGATGGCTACCTGATGGCTACCCGTCCGTCGCGCCCGGCAACGTGGATGCGTCTGGTGTGTGCGGGGACTCACGGATGACGTCGGCCCCCGGCCGCCACTCGCCGTCGCCCTCGCCCTCGCCCACGCCTGCGTGGTACCGCTCCCCGGCGCCGGGTACTTCTGACCCTCAGCGGCTCACGCGGCCTGGCGGCTGTCCTTCATGCGCTTGCGTTCGTACATCGCGGCGTCGGCCTCGCTGATCAGCTCCGCGAGCGGCCGCCCGCGGTCTGCGCGGGTGATCGTCGCGCCGACGCTGGCGGTGATCGGGCCGGCGAGCTCGTGCTCGAGCAGCGTCGAGCCCATCCGCGACATGATCGCGGCGCCACGCGCTGCCGCCGCAGAACAGCTGGGGGCGGTGAAGAAGGCGAGGAACTCGTCCCCGGCGTGGCGGGCGAGGAGCACGTGTGAGCCCGCGGCCCGCCTGAGCTCGGTGGCGGCGGCGCAGAGCACCTCGTCTCCGACGTCGTGTCCGTGGAGGTCATTGACTCGCTTGAAGCGGTCGAGGTCGATGAACAGGACCCCGGCGGATCCCGCGCCGGTCAGGCCCTCCAACAGGGCTTGAGCGCGCGTGCTGAACGCCCGCCGGTTCGCCAGGCCCGTGAGGGCGTCGTGGGTGGCGAGGTGATGAGCGCGATCACGTTCCTCGCACAGCTCCTGTTCGGCCTCGACGCGATCGGTCACGTCGTTCTGGACGCCGACGTACTGGACGACACGTCCCCGTCGGTCCAACACCGGCGCAAGGTGGACTTCACACCAGAATGGCGTGCCGTCCCTGCGGTAGTTGAGAATCGTGACCCGGCATTCACGACCCTCGCGGATGGCGTCGCCCATCGTGGCCTTGGCGATGGCGTCGGTCGCGTCCCCCTGCACGAACTTGCAGCTGCGGCCGGTGATGTCGGCGGCGGCATAGCCGGTGAGCCGTTCGAACGCCGGGTTGGCGTAGATGATCGGCATCCCCTCCTGAATGGCGTCGGAGATCACCACGCCGCTCGTCGCCGAGGCGAGCGCCCGGTCGCGCAGCTCCAACGTCGTCCCCCGGACGCGCCCGGCCCTCGCGTCCATGACGATTCTGCGGTCGACCCGCGCCGGCTCGGCCGCGGGACGGCCGAGATACCACCCCTGACCGAGGTCTGCTCCGAGATCGCCGATGACCGCGAGCTGCGCCTCGGTCTCGATGCCCTCGGCGACGACGCGGACGTCGAGCTCATGGGCATAGTCGATGAGCGCGCCCACGAGCCGTTGGCGAGCGGGGTCGCCGTCGATGCCGGTGATCAATTCACGATCGAGCTTGACCACGTCCGGACGCAGCGCCTCGAGATAGGTGAGGCTGGAGTGCCCCGCGCCCAGATCGTCGAGCGCCACCATGGCGCCCTGGGCGCGGTACTCGTCGAGGATGCGTTGCAGGAACTCGAGGTCGGGATACTGCTCGGTCTCGACGACCTCGAAGCAGATGCGGTCCATCGAGAAGCCGTGTCGGCGAGCGATCGCCCACGTCGTCCGCAGACAGACCTCGGGGTCATAGATCGCGGTCGGGGTGAAGTTGACGAACAGGATCTCGTCGTCGATCAACTTGGGCATCCCCTGCTCGAGGGCGACGGTCCGCCCGACCAGGTCGAGCGTGAAGATCGCGCCATGCGCCCGGGCGGCGGCGACGATCTCACCGCCGTTGAGCTCACGCTCGCCCACCCGTCCACGCAGCAGGGACTCAAAGCCATAGGTGCGCCCGTCGGTCAACGAGACGATCGGCTGGAGATGGGGATAGAGACCATCGCTGTTGAGGAGCTCGGGCAGCCACTCGCTGCGCGCCCGGGCGAGCACGTCCTCGGCGGGCAGCGCGATGCCCTCCGATCGCCCGTGCAACGGCGCGGCGAGCAGTGCCGTGCGCTCGGAGAACGACAGCTCACCGAGGAGGGCCTCCAGCCGATCGCTCCAGCCGGCGCCCTCCAGCCGCCGCCCGTCGGTCTGCTCGAGGAGCACCCCGACCTTCTCCCGGACGTGCCGACGCTCGGCGATCAGCACCACCCCGTCGAGCGTCTCGCTGTCCGCGGCGCGACGGCAGTCACAGGCGTGGCTGCCGCATGCGTTCATCGACGTCGACGAATTCATGCCCTCCAATTCCTCGGCCCGGTCTGGAGCGTGTGCGACGTGACTCCCGGATCTGATGGCGAACATGAGACGGTTATCGGCCGGGGCGGGGATCGGCTTGACTACCCGCCGGCACGCTCGCCGTTCGCCAGAGGTCCCGCCCCGTCGGGGATCGGAGCCAGGACGGCGCGATCAGCGGTGCCGACTGCGCAGCCTCCGCGCATGCGGCACGAGCAGATTTCGCAGGATGAGTGACGGAGAGGGGGGGATTCGAACCCCCGATGGACTGCAAGCCCATACCGGTTTTCGAGACCGGCGCATTCAACCGCTCTGCCACCTCTCCAGGGGGTGAGCCTGTGAGAAGTTAGCCAATGCGCGGGTGCGCGTTCAGCGCCGGGCGCGGAAGAACGCGCGCAGCAGCTCACCGCACTCGTCGCGCAGGACGCCGCCACGGACCTCGGGGCGGTGGTTCAAGTGGGGGTCGGCGAGGATGTCCAGGATGCTGCCCGCGGCGCCCGCCTTGGGATCGGCGGCGCCGAAGACGACCCGGGGGATGCGGGCGAGCACGATCGCGCCCGCGCACATCGCACACGGCTCGAGCGTCACGTAGAGCGTGGCGCCGAGCACCCGCCAGCTTCCCGACGCCGCCGCGGCCGCCCGGAGCGCGATCGTCTCGGCGTGGGCGGTCGGATCCTGGGCGAGCTCGCGCTCGTTGTGACCGGCCCCGATCACCGTCCCGTCGCGGACGACGACCGCCCCCACGGGGATGTCGCCGTGGGCGGGCGCGAGCCGGGCCTGCGCGATCGCGAGGCCCATGAACGCGACATCTTCGTCACGATGCCCGGGAAACAGGTGTTCTTGGCTCAAGGGTCCGGTACGGTGCGCTTTGGGTAGGTTCTTCCCCCGCCTCAGACCGTGTTCTACTTCACCACGGTCGGTGCGGGCATCCCCGCCAGCCCGCCGCCTTCATTCGCTGCTGCCATGCCTGAGTCCCGCGCCTCGCATCTCTCTGTCCGGCCCGCCGCAGTGGCGGTGACGATGATCGGTGCGTGGTTCGCCTTCGGGGGGGCACCCGCGCGCGCCGCCGCCCCCGCGTACGCGCCCCACGAGGTGATCGTCGGCTACCGCCCGGACGCCCGTCGGGACGACCTGGCGCTCGACACCCGGGTCGCGCCCATCCGCGTCGCGCCCGCCTCCGCGGCGCGCAGCCGCGTCGTGCACCTGCCCCGGCATGAAAGCG
>CAZZWJ010000258.1:0-4520 GCA_964657875.1 uncultured Solirubrobacteraceae bacterium | reverse complement strand
CGCACCGGCGCGAGATCACCGGGAGAATCCCCGGCCGCCGTTGCGGTGCGGCCGGGTCTCGATCACCCGGTCCACGAGCCCATACGCGAGCGCCTCGTCACCGCTGAAGTAGCGGTCGCGGTCCATGTCGGCGTGAACGCGCTCGATCGGCTGGCCGGTGTGCTTGGCGTACAGATCGTCGACCCGGGAGCGCAGCGCGAGGATCTCACGCGCGTGGATCTCCACGTCGGTCGACTGGCCCTCGAAGCCCCCGGAGGGCTGGTGGATGAGCACCCGGCTGTTCGGCAGCGCCATCCGCTTGCCGGTCGCGCCGCCGGCCAGCAGCAGCGAGCCCATCGACATCGCGATTCCGTAGCAGATGGTCTGCACGTCGGGGGTGATGAACTGCATCGTGTCGTAGATCGCGAGGCCCGCGTAGACCGATCCGCCGGGGGAGTTGATGTAGAGGTGGATGTCCTTCTCGGGATCGTCGGACTCGAGGTGCACCATCTGGGCGACGATCAGGTTGGCGGTCTCCTCATCGACCTGACCGCCGAGGAAGACGACGCGGTCGTTGAGCAGTCTCGAGTAGATGTCGAAGGAACGCTCGCCGCGGGCGGTCTGCTCCACGACCATGGGTACGAGTGGCATCGGGTGGGCCTCCTGTCGGAAATACGGTAATGTGCAACCGAATGGTTGCCTTCCACGGCACCGTAGCAAACGTGCAACTTGTAAGTTGCGAATCTTCGATCGTGCGGAGGGCAGATGCCGGACCTGATCACGCGTGAACTCGACCTCCCGGTGACACCCGACGCCGTCTGGCAGGCGATCACCCAACCGCAGTGGCTTGAGTCGTGGCTGGCCGAGACGGTCTCCATGCAGCTGCATCCCGGGGGCGACGCCCGATTCGTCGTCGACGGGGAGCCGCGCGAGGGCTGGGTCGAGGACGTGCGACCGCCCGCCGACGAGCGGCCCGGGGTGCTCACGTTCTGGTGGCAGGCGGTCGGGGAGCCGGCCTCGCGGGTCTCCCTGCGGATCACTCCCACCCCGGAGGGCACGCGGCTGCGCGTCGTCGAGGCCCGCCCGCTGGAGGTCCTGGACCTGGTCGGCATTCCGATGGGCGACTCCGCGCGTGGCTCGCGCGGGCCGTCGCTCGTGGCGGCCTGAGGTGGCGATCGTCGACGACCGCGCGGGGGCGGTGTTCGAGGCGCTGTCAGATCCGGTGCGTCGGCGGCTGCTCTCCCAGATCGCGACCGGGCCCGCGACCGCCACCGAGCTCGCGAGCGGACTTCCGATCTCCCGCCAGGCGGTGACCAAGCACCTCAGCTCGCTGTCGTCGGTCGGCCTGCTGGCGCGGGAGCGGTCGGGCCGGGATGTCCGTTACCGGATCACCCCCGAGCCGATGTCGGACGCGGTGCGCTGGATGACCGACGTCGGGGGACGCTGGGACGACCGCCTGGCTCGTCTCGCCGAGAGCCTCGGCTCCTGAATTTCGTCCGGGCGACCCTTGTCGACCCGGGCCGGGGCGTCAGCTGGAGGCGACGTGAATGGCCCGCACGAGGGTGAGACCGAGGCTGTGGGTGCGCTGGCCGATGCGGATCTCGACCGGCCCGTCGAAGGGCTGGCGGCGGATGAGCTGCAGCCGGTCTCCGATCGCGATCCCCTGAGCGGTGAGGTAGCGCAGCATCTCCGGGTCGGAATCCGACACCCGGACGATCGTGGCCCGGTCGCCGGGATCGAGGTCGGCGAGGCGTTGGGTGCGACGTTCGTGGAGCTCGAGGTCGCGGCTGGGGATCGGGTCGCCGTGGGGATCGGCGGCCGGGTCGCCGAGCTTCTCGGCGATGCGGTCGATGAGCTCGTCGGAGGCGGCATGCTCCAGCGCGTCGGCGTAGCGGTCGACGTCCTCCCAGGGAATGTCGAGTGTCGTGGCCAGGAACAGCTCGAGCAGACGGTGGCGACGGATCACCCCCAGCGCGAGTTGGCGCCCCTCGGGGCTCAGGTGCACGCCGCGATACGGAACGTGCTCGACGAGGCCGGCCGCGTCCATGCGCTTGATCATCGTGGAGACCGAGCCGGCGGTCACGCCCAGGCGGTGGGCGAGGTCGCTCGTCGATGCCGGTTCGTGCTCGGCGGTCAACGAGAAGATCGCCTTCACGTAGTCCTCCATCGGGCCGGAGAACACCATGGCGTCCGGTGCGGGCATCGACGGAATGCTACTGGCGATCGGCCGACGATTCGCAGTCACGCATGCTGTCCCGGCATCGGCACACACTGCGATTAGCGCAAGTGAACGCAGGGATTTGGATCTGAGGACTTTGTGCTAGTTTCGCTTGAAGTTTGCGCACGGAGCTCGCCCAGGGACCCAACTCGGCCGACATCCCCGCGATCGACGATGGGGCGGGATTCGACGGCGCCCCGCCGCAGACGCCGAGTGCGCTCAGCGAGGTTCTGTCCCGGGGTCGGGTCCGCGGCGGGTTGGCGCTCCTGGGGCCGGCGTTCGTGGCCTCGGTCGCCTACGTCGATCCGGGGAACTTCGCAACCAACTTCCAGGCCGGCTCCGAGCACGGGTACCGGCTCGTCTGGGTGATCGTGATGGCCAACCTGATGGCCGTCCTCGTGCAGTACCTCTCATCCAAGTTGGGGCTGTTCACGGGCCGGAGCCTGCCGGAGGTGTGCCGCGAGGCGTTCCCGCGGCGGGCGAACCTGATGCTGTGGATCCAGGCGGAGGTGATCGCGATCGCCACCGACCTCGCCGAGTTCACCGGCGCGGCGGTCGGCTTGAACCTCGTCTTCGGGATCCCCCTGTTCCTCGCCGGGCTCATCACCGCGGTGGTGGCGTTCGCCATCCTCGCCCTGGAGCAACGGGGGTATCGCCGCTTTGAGCTCGCGATCATCGCGCTGCTCGGCTTCGTCGCGCTCGGGTTCCTCGTGGACTTCTTCACCGTCGGTCGCGAGTCGTGGACGGGCATCGCGGACGGCCTGCTGCCGCGCGTGGGCGGCGGGCACACGATCGATCTCACCGTCGGGATCATCGGGGCGACCGTCATGCCCCACGTCGTGTACCTGCACTCGGCGCTGCAGAAGGACCGGATCCGCCCGCGCGATCCCCGTGAGGGCCGCACGCTCCTGAAGTACAACCGCTGGGACTGCTTCATCGGGCTCGGGCTGGCAGGAGTGGTGAACCTGACGATGCTGTGCATCGCGGCGGCGTTGTTTCACCACCCCGGACTCAGTGGCATCAGCGACCTGAATCAGATCCACTCGCACCTGACGACCCTGGTCGGGGGTGGGGCGGCGCTCGCCTTCGGGATCGCGCTGATCGCGTCCGGACTGTCGGCCTCGAGCGTCGGCACCTACTCCGGTCAGATCGTGATGGCCGGCTTCATGAACTGGCAGATCCCGCTGTTCCTGCGACGCGCGCTGACGATGATCCCCTCGCTGATCATCCTCGCGCTCGCGGTGAACACGACCAACGCGCTCGTCTACTCCCAGATCGTGCTGTCGTTCGGAATCCCGTTCGCGCTCGTTCCCCTCGTGCTGCTCACCCGCAACCGGCAGGTGATGGGGGAGATGGTCAACCGCCCGATCACCACCCGTCTCATCTGGCTGGTGACCGGGGTCATCGTCGCCCTGAACCTGTATCTGATCGCCAGCACCGTCGCCGGCCTGAACTGACCGGCCTCCGGGTCGGGTGAACGGCGCCCGTCGCGCGTGCCGGGCAGGGTCCAGAGCGTGACGAATTTCCGTGCCGGCGCTTCAGTCCGCGCAAGAATGTGCCGATCTGCACAGGGTGATCGCGTTGCTGCTCTGCTGGCTGACCCTGATCGCCGTCTGGGGGGTCAGTGACCGCTGGAACGTCGCGGGGGCGCGGCGCCGCGTCCGGCGCGGCCTGGCGGAGCTGCGCCGTCCGCACGCGTCCCATCCGTTTGACTGGGACGAGCTCTGAGCCCCCCGTCCGCGACCGTACCCTCACCACGGGTCCGCGCCGTCCGCTGGTAGATTGGATCGCCTCACGGTGGGCGTAGCTCAGTTGGTAGAGCTCCTGGTTGTGGTCCAGGCGGTCGTGGGTTCGAGCCCCATCGCTCACCCTTCGTGAAAAGCCCCGTGTCTGCGGGGCTTTTCTCGTTCCGGCGGCCCGGCTTGAATGGGAGCCGGGCGGTCGTCGACTCGCGAGCCGGAGTGCCGACAGCGCGCCGGAGGACCCTCGCCTTTATCTTGGAGCGGATGGGACGCGCCCCGGATGAGCGAGCGCTCTTCACCCTTCTCGGCGTCGATGAACGCGCGCCGTGGGAGGAGGTGCGGCGGGCGTTTCGCGATGCCGTCCGGGCCAGTCACCCGGACCTGCACGTCGGCGACCCGGACGCCGAACCGCGCCTGAAGACGCTCAACGCCGCCTGGGAACTGGTCAACACGCCGACCAAGTGGGCGCGGTTCGTCGCGCAGCCCGCCGCCGACGCGACGACGGGCGGCTCCCCGCCGGCGGCCGGTGCTGCGAACCCGACCGTCGGGCGCCTTCATGTTCAGAGACAGAGGAGCGGTTC
>CAZZWJ010000257.1:0-4554 GCA_964657875.1 uncultured Solirubrobacteraceae bacterium | reverse complement strand
CGAGGACACCCTCCGCGTCACCCTCGAGGCGGGCCTCGCGCAGCTGCCCGGCGTCACCCAGCACGCCCGCGCCGTCCATCGCACCCCGACGCTGCTGCTCACCTTCGCCGACCACGACCCGGCGGCCGTCGCCGAGGCGCTCGCCGCCCAGAACATCAACGCCCCGGCCGGCTCCTTCTATGCGCTGGAGGCGGCCCGCCACCTCGGCCTCGGCGATCGGGGCGGTCTGCGCGTCGGAATCGCGCCCTACACCGACTCCGACGACATCGCGCGCCTGCTCGACGGTCTCGGCGGCATCCTCGCCGCGTGACCCCCCGTCGAGGCGTCCGGGTGCGACTCTGGGAAGTGTGGGTGGCCCGGAGCCGTCCGACACGCCCAGAGTGGAGTCCTGCGGAGCGTCCGGGTGCGACTCTGGGAAGTGTGGGTGGCCCGGGGCCGCTCAACACGCTCAGAGTCAGAGTCCCGCAGAGCCCCCGGGGGTAGCCTCGACTCATGAGCCTGGAGGTCTTCAGTCCCCGCACCCGTGACTGGTTCACGGGTGCCTTCGCGGGGCCGACCCCCGCCCAGGAGCAGGCGTGGCCGGCGATCGCCTCCGGGGAGCACGTGCTCATCTCGGCGCCGACCGGGTCGGGCAAGACGCTCGCCGCGTTTCTCTACGGGATCGACCAGCTCGCCGCCGAGCCGGCGGCCGAGAACACCAAGGACCGGCGGATCCGCCTCGTCTACATCTCCCCGCTGAAGGCGCTCTCCTACGACATCGACCGCAACCTGCGCACCCCGATCCGCGGGATCGGCGCCGAGCTCAGCGTCGCCGTGCGCACCGGCGACACCCCGCAGAAGGAGCGCGCCCAGATGCTGCGCTCCGCGCCGGACATCCTCATCACGACCCCCGAGTCGCTGTACCTGATGCTCACCGGCCGCGCCCAGAGCCTGTTCTCCGACACCCGCTGGTGCATCATCGACGAGATCCATGCGGTCGCCTCGACCAAGCGCGGCTCCCACCTCGCGCTCACCCTCGAGCGCCTCAGTCAGGCCTCCGAGCACGACGTCCAGCGGATCGGCCTGTCAGCGACCCAGAATCCGCTGGAGGAGGTCGGGCGCTTCATGGTCGGCCCGCGGCGCACCTGCCGGATCGTCGATACCGGGGTCAAGAAGCAGCTGGATCTGAAGATCCACGTCCCGGTCGAATCGATGACCGAGCTGGACGACACGCCCACGCTCGACCTCGACCCGCTCGCCGGGGGCGAGGCGACCCGCCGCTCGATCTGGCCCGCGATCTACCCCGAGCTGGTCAGCCTCATCAACGAGCACAAGTCGACGATCCTGTTCGTCAACAACCGTCGCGGCGCCGAGCGGCTCGCGCTGCGTCTCAACGACCTCGCCGAGAAGGAGATCGCGCGCTCTCATCACGGCTCCCTCGCCCGCGAGGAGCGGACGATCGTCGAGGAGATGCTCAAGGCGGGCGAGCTTCCGTGCCTGGTCGCGACCTCGAGCCTCGAGCTCGGGATCGACATGGGCGCGGTCGACCTCGTCATCCAGGTCGAGTCCCCCAAGTCGGTGAGCCGGGGGCTGCAGCGGATCGGGCGCGCGGGTCATTCGGTCGGCGACGTGTCCCGCGGTCGGATCTTCCCCAAGTTCCGCTCCGACCTGCTCGAGTGCGCGGTCGTCGCCCAGCGGATGCGGGAGGCGAAGATCGAGACGACGGTCGTCCCGCGCAACGCCCTGGACGTGCTCGCCCAGCAGGTCGTGGCGATCGCCGCCGCCGCCGAGGTGCCCGACGCCGGCCACCGGTCCGGCCACGACGACGGCGGCACAGACGCCGGCGCGGCCGGCGCGACGGTCAACGTCGACGACCTCTATGCGCTCGTCACCCGCACCCACTCCTACGCCGAGCTGACCCGCGCGCAGCTGGAGAACGTCCTGGACATGCTCGACGGCCGCTACCCGAGCGCCGAGTTCGCCGAGCTGCGCCCCCGGATCGTGTGGGACCGCGTCGCCGGGACGCTGCGGGCCCGCCCCGGCTCCCGCCAGCTCGCGGTGACCAATGCCGGCACGATTCCCGACCGCGGGCTCTACGCGGTGACCCTGCCCGACGGCCGCCGGGTCGGCGAGCTGGATGAGGAGATGGTCTATGAGGCCCGCCCCGGGCAGACGTTCCTGCTCGGCGCGAGCACCTGGCGCATCGAGGAGATCGGCCGCGACCGCGTGATCGTCACCCCCGCGCCCGGTCTGCCCGGCGCGGTCCCGTTCTGGAAGGGCGACACGCTCGGCCGACCCAAGGAGCTCGGCGAGGCGATCGGCGCGTTCGCCCGGTGGGCGGTCGACCAGTCGGCGGAGACCCTCGAGCGCGACTATGACCTCGATGGGCGAGCCGCCCGCAACCTGCTGCAGTTCCTCACCGAGCAGCAGCAGGCGACGCGGGTCGTCCCGTCGGATCGCACGATCGTCGTCGAGCGCTTCCGCGACGAGATCGGCGACTGGCGGCTCTGTGTCCTGAGCCCGTTCGGAGGTCGCGTCCATGCCGCCTGGGCGCTCGCCCTCAGTGCCCGGATCCGCGACGAGTTCGGCCTCGAGTCGGACGCGATCTACTCCGACGACGGGATCATCGTCCACCTGCCCGACGCCGAGGAGCCGCCGTCCGCCGAGCTCGTGCTCATCCAGCCCGACGAGATCGAGGATCTGGTCGTCGGCGAGCTCGGCGCGAGCGCCCTGTTCGGCGCCCGGTTTCGGGAGAACGCCGGCCGGGCGCTGCTCATCCCCCGCGCCTATCCGGGCAAGCGCACGCCGCTGTGGCAGCAGCGCCTGAAGTCGCAGTCGCTGCTCGAGGTCGCCAAGAAGTACGGCGAGTTCCCGATCATCCTCGAGACCTACCGCGAGTGTCTGCGCGACGTCCTGGACGTCCCCGGTGCGATCGAGCTGCTCACAAAGATCCACCGGCGGGAGCTCACGCTCGTCGAGGTGGAGACGTCGACCGCCTCGCCGTTCGCCTCCAGCCTGTTGTTCGACTACGTCGCCACCTACATGTACGAGGGCGACACGCCCAACGCCGAGCGACGCGCCGCCGCCCTGTCGCTGGACCGCGACCTGCTGCGCGAGCTGCTCGGCCAGGATGAGCTGCGTGACCTCATCGACGCGGGTGCCCTGGAGCAGGTGGAGGCCGACCTGCAGTGCCTGTCGGAGCCCGCGCGCGCCACCGGTCGCGACGGCCTGCTCGACGTGCTGCGCCGGGTCGGCGATCTGACCGAGGCCGAGCTCGGCCGCCGCGTCCTGGAGGGTCTGGATCCGGCGGCGATGGTGGAGGAGCTCGCCGCCGAGCGCCGCGCGACCCGGATCCGCATCAACGGCGAGTCGCGCTTCATCGACGCCGCCGACGCGGGCCTCTATCGCGACGCGCTCGGTGCCGCCCCGCCCGGGGGTCTGCCGTCGGTCTTCCTGGAGGACGTCCCCGACGCCCTCACCCGGCTGCTGAAGCGCTACGCCGCCACCCATGGTCCGTTCACGACCGAGGAGGTGCGGGCTCGCTACGGCATCGACGCCGGCGCGGTCCTGCGCGAGCTCGAGCGTGGCGGCGACCTCGTCCAGGGCGAGCTGCGTCCCGGCGGTTCGGTGCGCGAGTGGTGTGACCCCCAGGTCCTGCGCCGCTTGCGCCGTGCCTCCCTGGCGGTGCTGCGCAAGGAGATCGAGCCCGCCGAACCGGGTGAGCTCGCCCGCTTCCTGCCCGCCTGGCAGGGGGTCGATCGCCATCCGCCCAGCGGCGCCGGGATCGACCGGCTGCGCGAGGTGCTCGTCCCGCTGCAGGGACTCGTGCTGCCCGCCGAGGTGTGGGAGCGCGACGTGCTGCCGCGCCGCACCGGGGCCTACTCGACCGCCTGGATGGACGCCCTGTGCGCCTCCGGTGAGGTGGTGTGGATCGGTGCCGGGGCGCTCGGGCGCCACTCCGGCCGGGTCGCTCTGTACTTCCGTGAGGACCTCGCGCTGCTCGGAGGGCCGCCGCTGAAGGGCGAGCGGGCGGGCGGGACCGAGTCAGCGGCTCACGACGCGGTCCGCGCGCGGCTCACGGCCGGCGCCTGCTTCTTCACCGACCTGCTCGCCGATGTCGCGCTGAGCCCCGAGGAGATTCAGGAGGCGCTCTGGGATCTCGCCTGGTCGGGGCTGGCGACCAACGACGCGTTCGCCCCGCTGCGGGCGCCGCGGCTGACGCTCGCGCGGGCCCAGCGAGATCAGCTGCGTCGCGGTCAGGCCCGGCGCGGGCGCTTCGGCGCGGGCCGCCGGGCCGCGTCACGGACGGCGGCTCAGGTGCAGGGCCGCTGGTCGCTCACCGACCACCTGCTGCGCTCAGACCCGCCGGTCGATCCGGTCGAGCGCCGGCGCGCGCTCGGCGAACTGCTGCTGGAACGCTACGGGATCGTCACCCGCGAGCAGGTGCTCGCCGAGGGGATCCCCGGCGGCTTCTCGGCGATCTATTCCGAGCTCGCGCAACTCGAGACGCTCGGCGTCGCGCGGCGTGGCTACTTCCTGGAGGGGCTCGGCGGCGCCCAGTTCGCGCTCCCGGGC
>CAZZWJ010000256.1:0-4563 GCA_964657875.1 uncultured Solirubrobacteraceae bacterium | reverse complement strand
CCGGGCGCGCCGTCGGCGGGTCCGGTCGCGAGCGGATGGGCGGGCCGTCCCGTGGCGGGGGGTGGTCACGGCGGCGCGGACGCTACCAGCGGGCGGTTCGCTAGTCTCGCGCCCTCATGTCCGCACCAGACCTCTCCGGACGACGCGTCCTCGTCACCGGTGGCTCGGGGTTCATCGGCCGCCACGTCGTCGCCGAACTCACCGCCTCGGGGGCCACCGTGCGCGTCGTCGACCTCCAGCCCCACCCCGATCCCGAGATCGACGTCGTCGTCGGGGACATCGCCGACCCCGACGCGATCGCCCGCGCCTTCTCCGGGGGGATGGACTCGATCGTCCACCTCGCGGCGGTCACCTCGGTGCTCAAGTCGATCGAGGAGCCGGAGCTCACGTTCAACACGAACGTGATCGGCACCAACGCGGTGCTCGAGGGGGGCAAGGCGGCCGGGGTCACCTCGCTCGCGTTCGCGTCCACCAACGCCGTCACCGGCCCGATGACCGCGCCGAAGATCTCCGAGTCCCAGGTGCTCAACCCGCTCACTCCCTACGGCGCCACCAAGGCCGCCGACGAGATGCTGATGTCGGCGTTCACCGCCGTCTACGGGATGCGCTGCGCCGCGATCCGCCTCACCAACGTCTACGGCCCCGGCATGCAGGCCAAGGACTCGATCGTCGCCCGCCTGATGCGCTGCATCCGGCTGGGGACCGAGTTCGAGATCTACGGCGACGGATCCCAGACGCGTGACTACGTGCACGCCCAGGACGTGATGGCCGCGATGAAGCTCGCGCTCACCCACGACGGATGGTCGGGGCCGATGGTGATCGGGTCCGGCGAGTCGTTGTCGGTGCTCGACGTGATCGAGGCGGTGCAGACGGTCACCGGCCACGAGATCGCCTACCGCCACGGTCCGGCCAAGGCCGGCGAGATGCCCGCGGTGATCGTCGACCCGGCCAAGGCCCACGCCGCCGGCTGGTCGCCGCGCTACCCCACGCTCGCCGAGGGCCTGCCCGGCGTGTGGGACGAATGGTCCACCGCCGAGGTCAAGGCGCCGACGACGTGAGCTCGACGACCACGGTCTCCGCCGTCGAGTTCGCCAAGCTCGACCCGCGTGAACGCGCGGCCGTCGACGCGTTTCTCATCGAGCACCCGGTCGGCGAGGGTCAGCCGATCGCGGTCGTGATCCCCGCCTTCAACGAGGAGCCGACGGTCGCCGACGTGGTCCGGGAGATCCCCGCCGAGGCCGCGGGCCTGGCGACCGAGACGATCGTCGTCGTCGACGGTGCCCGGGATGCGACCGCGCGGGAGGCGATCTCCGCCGGCGCGCTCGTGTGCGACGTGCCGGTCAACCGCGGCCAGGGCGCGGCGCTCAAGCTCGGCTACTGGCTGGCCCGCGCCCGCGGCGCCCGCGTGATCGTCACCATCGACGCCGACGGCCAGTACGAGGCCGAGGAGATCGCCCGCGTCGTGCAGCCGATCCTCTCCGATCGGGCCGACTTCGTCTCCGGCTCCCGGCGCCTGGGCAGCGAGCTGACGACCGACTCCACCCGCCACGCGGGCGTGATCGTCTTCGGGCTGCTCATCTCGCTGCTCGTCCGCCACCGGGTCACCGACCCGGCGTGCGGCCTGCGGGCGATGGCCGCGCAGGTGACCGCCGACGTCGTCCTGGAACAACCCCAGTATCAGGCGTCGGAGCTGCAGATCTCCGCCGCCCTGCACGGCTACCGACTCGGGGAGGTGCCGACGACGATGCGTGACCGGGGCGACCATGCCACGGGCACCAAGAAGGGCGGGAACCTCGGCTACGGCGTGCGGTTCGCCCGCGCCGCGCTCCACACCTGGTGGCGCGATCGCAACGCCGCGCGGACCCGCGAGCGGCCCCCGAAGACCCACTTGTCGTAGATCACGAACTTCACGACGAAGAACACCGCCTGCACGAAGACGTAGGCGGCGGTGGTGACGAGCACCTGCAGGCCGGCGCCGGGGCTGATGTGATGGCGGGCCCAGGTCTGGGTGTGGCCCGTCGTGAACGTCGAGGCGGCCCAGACGAGGACCGAGATGATCGTGTAGGCGACGATCTCGCGCATCCACTGCACGCGGCCGTTCATCTGCCAGGCCCACTTGCGATTGAGCACCCAGTTGGGGATCGCGCCGGCGATGAACGCGGCCGCGGAGTCGATCCCGGTGCGGATGTGCAGCCAGTCCATGACCGCGAACACGACGACGCTCGTGGTGAGCGCGACGACCGATCCGATCGCGTACTTGGTGAGCTTCGCCGCCCACGGCGTCCTGGAGAACCGCCGGACGAGCGCGTGTCGGGATATGCGCTCGTACATGGTGGAGGTCGCCATCGCGCCCGGATGGTAGTACAGGCGGGCGTCGACGACGGGGGACCTCGCGCGCGTCGTCGCGGGCGCGGCGGCCGGTAGCGTCGGGCCCGCGATGCGCGTCCAGTCCGCCTCCGAGCTGCCCCAGCTCGACGACGATCTCATCATCCACGGAGATAACGCCGACGTCCTGGGGCGGCTGCCCGACGGCGCGTTTGATCTCATCTACCTCGATCCGCCGTTCAACACCGGCCGGGCGCAGACCCGCAGCGCGACCACCGCGCGGGCCGACCCGAGCGCCGAGCGCGTCGGCTTCGCCGGCCGCCGCTACCGCTCAGAGCTGCTGTCGCGCCTCTCCTACGACGACGCCTTCGGTGACTATCTCGGCTTCCTCGCCCCGCGCCTGGAACGCTGCCGCGAGCTGCTCGCCCCGCACGGCACGCTCTACTTCCACATCGACTATCGCGAGGCGCATTACTGCAAGCTGCTGCTCGACGAGCTGTTCGGCCGCGACGCGTTTCTCAACGAGATCATCTGGGCCTACGACTACGGGGCCAAGCCGCGCCGTCGCTGGCCGGCCAAGCACGACACGATCCTCGCCTACGTCCGCACCCCGGGCGCCCATCACTTCGATTTCGAGGCGGTGGACCGCGAGCCCTACATGGCCCCCGGACTCGTCACCCCCGAGAAGGCCGCGCGCGGCAAGCGCCCCACCGACGTCTGGTTTCACACGATCGTGCCCACCAACGGCGCCGAGAAGACCGGGTATCCGACCCAGAAGCCGGTCGGGGTCCTACGGCGACTCGTCACCGCGTCGTCGCGGCCGGGCGGCTGGTGTCTGGACCCGTTCGCCGGATCGGGCACGCTGGGCGCGGTCTGCGCGGCAGCGGACCGCCGCTACGTGCTCGTCGACAGCCATCCCGACGCGATCGCGATCATGCGCGATCGCCTCACCGGCGGGCCTGCCCCACTGCCCTGAGCCCGGGTCCGGCACGCCCTACCCGAGCGCGTGGCAACATTCCGTCGATGTTGTCCTCGGCAAAGGTCCAGCGCGGGCTGATCGGCGTGCTCGTCGCGCTGCTGGCGGCGATCGCGGCCGTGGTCGTCCTCGACCGGGCGCAGAGCACCCCCCGCTCCGCGACCGCGACCGTGGCCGCCGACAACACGTACTTCACCGGCAACCTGCTGCCGGACGTCCGGGCCGCGAACTTCACGCTCACCGACCAGACCGGCCACCGGCTCACGCTCGCCCACGATCGAGGCCACGTCGTCGTGCTCGCGTGGATCCATTCGCTGTGCAAGGACTCCTGTCCGTTCATGGTCTGGCAGATCAAGGGCGCGCTGAACGAGCTGCCCGACCACGGTCGCTCGGTCCGGGTGATCGGGGTGAGCGTCGACCCCCGCGAGGACACCCCGGCCCGCCGGCGCACGTTCGTCGCCGCCCACGAGATGACCGGACGGATGCGCTACGTCAACGGCTCCTTGAAGGCGATGCGACGGGTCTGGAAGGCGTACGGCATCGAGCCGGTCACGCCCAAGGCCGACCATTCGGCGTTCGTCTACCTCGTGAGCAAGCGGGGGTATGAGCGGGTCGGCTTCCCGGCCGTCCAGCTCACCGCCGCCGGGCTCGCCCACGACATCCGCCGCCTGCAGGACGGTCGCTGACCGCGCTCAGGACGCGGAGGCGAGGGCGCCGCTGGCGCGCAGCCGGGCGAGCAGGGGCTCCAGGTGCTCGGCGGTCTCCTCGTCGCTGAGCCCGACGAGCTCGAACGCCGCCTGACCGCCGCCGGTGTCCACCTGCAGCGAGCGGTTCTTGGTCTTACGCCGCCGCCGTCCCCGCCTGCCCGGCTCCTGGACCTCGAGCGCGGTGATCTCGCCCCAGTCCAGTCGTCCGATCGCGATTCCGCTCGAGCGCTTGATCACGTCGAGGCCGACCTCGGAGAGCCGCAGCTCGATGTCCTCGTCGCCGGCCTGCAGCGACTCGATGCCGGTCGTGTGGATCGCGGCGATCCGCAGCGCCTGAGGCACGGCGAGCGCGGCCGCCGACGGGGTGCTCGCCGCCGGGGTCGTGACGGGTGCGGGCTCAGGCTCGGGGACGATCGGCTGCGGGGCGGGCTCGGGGACGGGTTCGGGCTCGGCGGGTTCGGGCGGCGCGGCCAACTGATCCGGCGTCGGATTCGCTTCGGCGGGCTCGGGTGCGGGTGCCGTCTCGGCCCACGCGGTCTCGGCCTCGGGTGCGGG
>CAZZWJ010000255.1:0-4563 GCA_964657875.1 uncultured Solirubrobacteraceae bacterium | reverse complement strand
ACGCGACGAGCTCGTCGTGGTCACCCTGTGGGAGGAGGGCGACGACGCCGCGGTCCCCCGGCGCTTCACCGACGCGCTGCGCGAGCCTCCCCGACGGCGCGACTGATGCGCCGCCCCATGAGGCCTCACACGTTCAACATTCGTTGAGCGTGCGTTTGGAGTGATGATCCTCGACGCGCCGGGAGCCGAAGCTACATCGATGCCGCAACTCCTCAGCGACCCGCCCGACGAGATCTCGCCCCTGGAGGCGCTCCTGGATCTCCCGCGCAGCGCCGCTGAGGACACCCTGGACGACTTCCTCGTCACCGTCGCCGAGACGGTCTGTCGCACCGCCGACGTGCGCACCGTGGTACTCAACCTCTACCGACCCGCGTGGGATGACTACGAGGCGGCCCTGGTGATCGGCGACACGACGACGATCGAGACTCTGACGGGGAGCACCGAGCCCCGCTCATCGTTCACGCGGATCTTCGCCGAAGCCGAGCAGCTGCTGCCCGGGGTGTTCTTCCTCACCGAGGAGTCCGGCTTCTGGGGGGACATCGGCAACGTCCTGGAGCCCGAGGCGGAGCCGAGCCCGGTCCCCGACGCGTGGCGGTCCGGAGACGGGCTGCTCGTATTCCTGACCGCCGCCGACGGCAGTCCGCTGGGCGTGATCTCACTCGACGAGCCGGCCTCCGGGGTGCGTCCGGACTTCCAGCAGCTGCGGCTCATCCGCGCGATCTGTGACCACGCCGAGGCGGCACTGGAGACCGCGCAGCGGATCGAGACCGCCGCGGAGAACGCCCGCATCCTGTCCCTGGTGCTGGCGAGCAGCCCGTCGCTGTCGATGTGTCAGACGGCCCGGGACCTGATGGAGATGGCGGGATCGATCCTCGTTCCCGAGCTCGGCTTCGAGCGCTTCGCCGGCTACCTCATCCGCGAGGGCAGGCTCGTCCTGGATACGACCCGTGGCTGGGAGCATCCGGCCCCGCTGCCGCCGACGCTCGGGGTCTGCGAGATCGATGCGCTGCTCACTCCCGCACGTGAGCAGGCCGGATGCTTCCTCGGCGCCGCCGCCCCGATGTTCACGGCCGGCGGCGCGGGCGCGGGCGCAGGCGACGAACCCCGCTCGCGCCGCAACGGACGCGGTGCCACCGCGTGGAATGACCACTGCCTGGTCGTCCCGTGTCGAGGGGGCGCCGGCGAGCTGCACGGCCTGATCGTGATCGAGGATCCGCTGGACCGGCGGCTGCCCTCGGTGGATCGCAGACGCGCGGTGGCGCTGCTCGTCGATCTCGTCGCGGCCGGCTTCGTCGCCGTCCATCAGCGCGAACGCCTGCACCATCTCGCCACCCATGACCCGCTCACCGGCGTCCGCAACCGGCGGGGCCTGGACGAGGCGGTCGCCGCCCACCGCGAGGTCGCGCTGCTCGTCTGCGATCTGGACCACTTCAAGGCGGTCAACGATCGTTGCGGTCACGCCTGCGGGGACAAGGTGCTCGCCGGCTTCGGGGCCCTGCTCCGCGAGCTCGCCCGGGAGGGCGACGTGCCGATGCGCCTCGGCGGGGAGGAGTTCTGCCTGATCCTCCCCCAGACCGATCGGGAGGGCGCCGTGCAGGCCGCCGAGCGTCTGCGGGCCGCCGCCGCGGCGCGCCTCGGCGAGCTCGTACCCGGAGGGTTGACCGTCTCGATCGGGGTGGCCACGACCGCGCGGGGCGTGCTGGACGCCCGGGGTCTCATGTCGCAGGCCGACCGCGGCCTCTATGCCGCCAAGGCGGCCGGGCGCAATCGCTCCGTGCTGGTCGACGACGACGACGGGCCCGCGGGCCGGCGCTGAGCGCACTGCTCGCCGCCCACCCGCGGCCGGACACGACGCGGCCACCCACCGGGTTTCGTAGTCTCTGGAGACGTGCCGTTTGAACCTCAGTGGGCCAAGATCCCGCTCGCCGCGCGCTGGGCCGTCAGTCTCCTGGTGGCGGTCGGGATCGTGGTCGCGCTCGTGCGCTTCATCGACACCCATGGCACCAACGCGCTCGCTCACGTCAGCCAGCGCAACCTGAACACCGAAGCCCAACAGGCCAAGATCGTGGTCGGACAGGATCAGGCTCCGGTGACCGTCCACGTCCGCACCTCGCAATCGGCGCGGTCGGCCCTCGTCGCCGGCGTGCGCCGGGACATGAACCGCCGCATCACCTCGGCGACGATCGACGGGCCGCTCACCCACACCGCCTGCGGGGTCGCGGGTCGGGCCGGGGACCGCGTCGCCTACCACTGCCTCGCGGACGCCGCTCATGTGAAATATCCGTTCTATGCCGTCTACACCGCCCACGCCCACTCGGTGGCGTTCTGCAAGAAGGACTTCCCGCCGATCCCGTCGGAGAACATCCCCATCTCCAAACGCTGTCAGCTCTGACGGTCCCGCCGGCCGCGGCCGGGGCCACGGTCAGCCGACGCGCCAGCTGAGCGTGCCCGGGGCGCGCGCGTGGGGTGAGAAACGCACCCCCAGGATCCGCGCGCGGCGCGACACCGAGAACGCGACGCAGCCGCTGCGCACCGCGCCCGCCACGACGATGCTCTCGAAGTCGACCAGCGGCGTCGCGCACACCCCGCTGCGCACGAACAGCGGCTCGGTCGCCCCGGCGGAGACCACCACCGAGACGTCGCCGGAGGAGGTGGAGTCATAGGTCGCCCCCGCCTGGTTGGCGATCCGCAGCACGACGCCGACCTGCCGGGTGCCGGGGAGCGCCGCGCTGTGGGTGTCGGTGAGGTCGAGCACGCGGGTCACGGTGACCGTGAGGTCGGCGCCGTGGGTGTGGACCGACTGGCGTGACCCGATCGGGGGGGCGTGGATCACCCGCCGCCGCTTCGCCCGGGCCCGGGCGGCCGGGGAGCGGCGCGGCGGCGACGTGGCGGTCGAGGTCGTCGACCCGGTCGTCGTCGCCGACGACGAGCCCGTCGCGGACCCCCGCGCCGACGCGCCGCAGCCGGCCAGCGCGATCATGAGCACGCCCGCGAGCGCCACCGTGACCGGCGACGCCCGACGCCCGTCGAACCGGCTCACTCCGCGGCGCCCGCCCCGCCCACGGGCAGGCGGCCGTCCTGCAGCCAGCCGCGCAATTCGATGCGGCGGATCTTGCCGCTCACCGTCTTGGGGAGCTCGTCGACGAAGTGGATCTCGCGCGGATACTTGTAGGGCGCGGTCGACCGCTTGACCGCATCCTGGATCTCCCGGGCGAGCTGCGGCGAGGCCGTATGTCCGGGCGCGAGCACGCAGACACCGACGACGATCTGGGTGCGCTCGGGGTCCTCGCGCCCGATCACGGCCACCTCCATCACCGCCGGATGCTCGACGATCGCCGATTCGACCTCGAAGGGGCCGATCCGGTAGGCGCTCGAGGTGATCACATCGTCGCCGCGTCCCTCAAACCAGAAGTAGCCGTCCTCGTCGACGGCCGCCTTGTCACCGGTGAAGTACCACTCCCCGCGGAACGCCTCGGCGGTCGCCTCGGGGTTCTGGTGATAGCCGTCGAACAGGCCGACCGGATGCTCGGGCGCGTGCCGAATGACGACGTTGGCGACCTCCCCCGGATCGACCGCGTGGCCGTCGTCGTCGAGCACCGTGACCTCCCAGCCGGGCATCGGACGCCCCATCGAGCCGGGGCGGACCTCCATGCCACGGTAATTGGCCACGACGATGCAGGTCTCGGTCTGCCCGTAGCCGTCGTAGATGGTGAGCCCGGTGCCCTCCCGCCACGCCCGGATCACCTCGGGGTTCAACGGCTCCCCGGCGCTCGTGCAGTGGCGCAGCGCCGACAGGTCGTGAGCGGCGAAGTCGCCCTGGACGAGCAGCCGGTAGAGCGTGGGCGGCGCGCAGAAGGAGGTGATCCGGTGGCGGGCGAGGATCCTGAAGATCGTGTCGGCGTCGGGGCGCCCGAGCGCCACCTGGGCGATGCACGCGCGCTCGTGCATCTGGCCGAACAGGCCGCCGTAGGCCGCCTTCGCCCACCCGGTGTCGCTCACCGTCCAGTGCAGGTCCCCGGGCCGCAGGTCCTGCCAGAAGCGCGCGGTGACGACGTGCCCGAGCCCGTACGCGTGACGGTGCTGCACCATCTTGGGGTAGGAGACGGTGCCGCTCGTGAAGTACAGCAGCAGTGGATCCTCCCGCGCGGTCACGTCGACGGGCACCGGACCGTCGCCGGCGCCGTCGAGCGCCTCGGCGAAGTCCTCCCAGCCGCTCGGCGCTCCGCCGACGCACAGTCGCACCGCCAATGCGGGGACGGCCGCATCGACCTTGACCGCGCCGGCCGGGTCGGTGATCGCGGCGACCCCGCCGGCGCTGCGCACCCGGTACCCGACGTCCTTGGCGGTGAGCAGGTTGGGACCCGGCATCGGCACCGCGCCGATCCGCATGCAGCCGAGCAGCGCCGCATACCACTCCTCACAGCGGGGGAGCATCACGAACACGTGGTCGCCGGGACCGATGCCGCGGTCGCGCAGCGCCCGGGCGGCGCGTCGGGACTCGGTGGCGAGCTCCCCGGCGCTCAGCAGCGAGATCACCTCACCGGATCCGTCGAGGGACAGCAC
>CAZZWJ010000254.1:0-4600 GCA_964657875.1 uncultured Solirubrobacteraceae bacterium | reverse complement strand
CCTCGTCGGCGCCGACCTCGCGATCCTCGACAAGGAGCGCCCGCGCCAGCAGGTCGCCCAGATCGGCTACGTGATCGGTGACGTGCGCGGCAAGACGGCGATCATCGTCGACGACATCATCGATACCGCGGGGACGCTGTGCGCGGCCGGGGAGGCCGTGATGGCGGCCGGCGCGGCCCGGGTGCTGGCGGCGGCGACCCACGGCGTGTTCAGCGGTGCCGCCTTTGAGAACCTCACCGACTCGTCGTTTGAGCGGATCGTGGTCACCGACACGATCCCGCTGCGCTCGGGCGCCCCGGACTTCGTCCGAGTGCTTACCTGTGCGGACCTGCTCACCGATTCGATCCGCCGGATCTTCACCAACGAGTCGGTCAGCGAAGTGTTCCACGGTCAGAATCAGATGTTCTGAAGCCCCCCAGCCGGGAGATGACGATGCGTTACGGATACAAGGCGTCGGCCGAGCAGTTCGCGCCGCGCGAGCTGATCGACTACTCGGTGCTCGCCGAGCGGCTCGGCCTCGAGACGGTTGCGGTCTCCGACCACTTCCAGCCGTGGCGCCACCAGGGGGGCCACACCCCGGCGGTCCTGCCGTGGATGGGGGCACTCGGCGAGGACACGTCGACGGCGATGCTCGGCACGAGCGTGCTCACCCCGACGATGCGCTACCACCCGTCGATCATCGCCCAGAACTTCGCGACGCTCGCCTGCCTGAACCCCGGGCGGGTGTTCCTCGGCGTCGGTACCGGTGAGGCGCTCAACGAGACGCCCGCGACGGCCGCGGAGTGGCCCGGCGTCAAGCAGCGGCGGATGATGCTGCGCGAGGCGGTCACCCTGATCCGGCAGCTGTGGAGCGAGGAGCGGGTCACCTTCGAGGGCGAGTACTACCGCACCGACCGCGCGACGATCTACGACCGTCCGGACGAGATGGTCCCGATCTACATCGCCGCCTCCGGGCCGCTGGCGGCCAAGCTCGCGGGCCGGGTCGGGGATGGCTTCATCGCCACCTCGGGCAAGGATCCCCAGCTCTACCGCGACTTGTTCGCCAACCTCGCCGAGGGCGCGGAGGCGGCCGGGCGCAGCGTCGAGTCGATCGACAAATTCATCGAGATCAAGGTCTCCTACGACCACGACCTCGAATATGCGCGTGAGGCCTGCGGGTTCTGGGCACCGCTCGCGCTCACGCCCGACGAGAAGTCCGGCATCGACGACGCGACCGAGATGGAGCAGGCCGCCGACAAGATCCTCGACCGCGCCCCGTCGCGCTTCATCGTCTCAAACGATCCCGAGGAGGTGGTGGAGAGGATCGAGCCCTACGTGCAGCTCGGCTTCGAGCATCTCGTCTTCCACGGCCCGGGCCACGATCAGGAGCGGTTCCTCACCCAGTTCTGCGGCGAGGTCCTGCCCCGCATCCGCGACCGCTTCGGAGCCCTCGTCTGAGTCTGGGCGCTCCGGGGATCTCAGCGTGGGTCGGATGTCGACGGCGGGCGCAGCCGGTCGCCTGACCGGGCGATCAGCCCGTCGGCGATGAGGCCCTCGGCCGCCTCGCGATCGGCGTCCTCGGCGGCGACCTCGCCGCCGCTGAGCACCCGCGCGAGCAGCTTGCCGCGACGCTCGCGCAGGCTGCCCCGATACGGCGTCTGGCGTCGGATCCCGGGTGCGGGGTCGGGCCCGCCTCCGTCGCCGACCGGGCAGCCCAACCGTGCCGCGCAGTGCGCACACCTCGGTGTGGCGGCGCAGATCCGCTGTCCGAACTCCATCAGCGCCTGTCCGCTGCGCCACGGATCGCCGGCGATCTCCACCCCGTCGGGGAAGCGACGGGCGAGCACCCGGCGGACGTTGACGTCAAGCGGGATCACCGGCTCCTCGTAGGCGAAGCAGCGGATCGCGGCGGCCACGTAGACGCCGACGCCCGGCAGCTCCGTGAGGTCCTCGGGCCACCCGCCGGCGGCGACGATTCGCGCCGAGCGATGCAGGTCACGCGCCCGGCGCGGGTACCCGAGCCCCTGCCACTGCACCAGGACATCAGCCAACTGGGCCGCTGCCAGGTCCTCGACGGCCGGCCATCGCGCCATCCATCGCTCCCACGCCGCGGCCGCCCGCGCCACGCTCGTCTGCGCCGACATCACCTCCGCGACCCAGATCGCGTACACGTCCCGGTGCGTCCGCCAGGGCAGCTCCCGCGCGTTGGCCTCCCACCAGCGGATGATCGCCGCCAGCGGCGACCCGGGCGCGGTGGGGGGAACGGCGGCCATCGCGCTTCAGTGTGACGTCCACCCCGGGAGGGTGATGTCCACCGTGGGGGGCGGGTGGCATCGCAAACGACCAGCTTGCAACGGGGTGCTGCATCTGACCTCGCCATGGCGGAGGTAGGGCGCGTCACCCCCGGGGGGCTGGTTCCCTGATCCTCTGAAAGCCCCCGACCTGCGCGAGCGGTCCGAGGCCGCCCGTAAACTGCCTGAGCAGTGGAGAGTGAGGCCGCCGCCGCAGTCCTTGGGTACGTCAATCGTCCGACCGGTCATGCCCCCGAGCGCGGACTGGATGTCGCGGTCGCCGGCCAGCCGACGGGCCATCGATCGGCGATGCGTATCGCGCGAGTGGCACTGCGTGCCTACGAGCAGCGAGCCTTCAGCCACGCCCGCATGCGTGCCTGGTTGGTCGCTCGAGCTTCGGCCACGGGGTCCAAGGCCGGCTCTCCGGGTGCCATCGGCGGGTGAACGGGCGCCCGCAGTCGGCCGCGGGCGGCGCGCTGCAGCACGTGCCGGTGCCCTGAGTCGGTAGTACGGTCGTGTCCGTGCCCGATCGTCCCGACCTCCCCGACCCCGACCTCAAGTTCTCCCGCCGCGCCGTCCTGCGCGCGGGCGCGCTCGGTGCCGCCGCACTCGCGGCCGGGGGTGCGCTCGCGCCGATGGAGGCCGAAGCCGACGTGACGGAGGGCGCCCAGCTGCCCCAGGGCGTCTACTCGATGGATCAGGGCTGGCTGTTCGGCGGCGTGTACGCGACGGGCGCCGAGCAGCCCGGCTACTCCGAGGCCGGCTTCGGCGCGGTGACGATCCCCCACACGGTGACGGCGCTGTCGTGGGGTGGGTGGAACTCGGCGGCCTGGGAGAAGCTGTGGATCTACCGCAAGCACATCTCCTCGACGGCGGTCTCCAGCGGACGGGTGTTCGTCGACTTCCAGGGCGTCATGACGACCGCCAAGGTGTGGATGAACGGGACGCTGCTGGCCACCCACGAGGGTGGGTACCTGCCCTTCTCGGTCGAGATCACCGATGAGATCGTCGCCGGCGACAACGTGCTCGCGGTCCAGGTCGACGCCACGCTGCAGGACGTTCCGCCCAGCAAGGTGACCGGCGGTGACGCCGCCATCGACTACCTGCAACCCGGCGGCATCTACCGCGACGTGCAGCTGCGCATCGTGCCGGCGGTCTACGTCGCCGACGTGTTCGCCACACCGGTCAACGTGCTGAGCTCACCCGGGCTGACCGTGCAGGCGACGATTGATTGCGGCGTCGGCGCGGCGTCGGTGACGGTCGCCGCCTCGGTGCTCAGCGGGGGGACCGTGATCGCGACGACCTCCACCCAGATCGCGGCGACCAAGGGCGCCGCCGTCCCGGTGACCCTCTCGCTTCCCAGCATCGCGGGGATCTCCCTGTGGTCGCCGGAGAACCCCGCCCTCTACGGGGTCCAGGTGAGTGCGACGCTCGGGAAGGCGGTTCACGTCTTCTCGACTCGCACGGGCTTCCGTGAGGCGGTCTTCGCCGCCGACGGCTTCTATCTCAACGGCAGTCGCTATGAGATCTTCGGACTCAACCGCCATCAGCTGTTCCCCTACCTCGGGATGGCCGCGCCGCAGCGCCTGCAGCGGCGGGACGCCGAGATCCTCAAGAACGAGCTGTCCTGCAACATGGTGCGCTGTTCGCACTACCCCCAGTCGGGCTACTTCCTCGACGCCTGCGACGAGCTGGGACTCATGGTCTGGGAGGAGCCGCCCGGTTGGCAGTACGTCGGCGACTCCCCGTATCAGCAGCTCATCCTGCAGAACGTCGAGGACATGGTGGTGCGCGACCGCAGCCGGCCCTCGGTGATCCTCTGGGGCACGCGGCTCAACGAGACCCAGAACTTCCAGACCCTCTACGCGAACACCGGGCAGATCGCGCAGAGCCTCGACGGCACCCGGCAGACGACGGGCGCGATGGACATCTACTCCACCGTCGGCTGGAACCAGGAGGTCTTCGCCTACGACGACTACCACTCGGTCAACAACGCCAACCAGGACGCGACCCTGAACCCGCCGCTGCCGGGCGTCCCCTACATGATCTCCGAGGCCGTCGGTGCCCTTGACGGAGCGCCGCTGTATCGGTGGATCGACCCGCAGGCCACGCTCGCCCTCCAGGGTCAGATGCACGCCCAGGTCCATTCGATCGCGCAGGGCAACGCCGGCTACGCCGGTCTTCTGGGCTGGTGTGGGTTTGACTATCAGACCTACAACGGCGGTGACCGGGTGTGGAACGACCTGAAGACCCCCGGGGTCACCGACACCTTCCGGGTGCCCAAGCCCGGCGCCGGGTTCTACGCCTCCCAGGCTCCCGCGTCGGCCGGG
>CAZZWJ010000253.1:0-4611 GCA_964657875.1 uncultured Solirubrobacteraceae bacterium | reverse complement strand
ACCTTCCACGCCGAGGAGGAGGTCAAGGTCGCCTGGGAGATCCTCAAGGCGCTCAAGCTCCGCGAGCGCGGTCCGGTGCTGATCGCCTGCCCGACGTGCGGACGCCTGCAGTTCGACATGGACTCCGTGGTCGCCGAGGTCGAACAGCGTCTGGAGGCCTATGACGACGCGATCGAGGTGTCGGTGCTCGGCTGCGCGGTCAACGGGATCGGCGAGGCCCGCCACGCCGACTTCGGCATCACCGGGGCCAAGGACGCGGGGATGATCTACGCCAAGGGCGTGGGGCTGAAGAAGGTCCCCACCGAGAACCTCGTCGACGAGTTGTTCAACGAGATCGACAAGTACTACGAGCGCGGCAAGGTCGTCGAGATCGACGAGGTGTCCGCCGCCGAGGCCGCCCAGTGGCTCGCCGAGAACGAGGATGCGACCGCGATGACCCCGGAACGCCTCGCGGCGATGGAGAAGGCCGCCGCCCAGGCGAGCCCCGATGTCACGGCGCCCGCGCCGGCCCCGCTCGACGAGGCGCAGTCGCCGGTCGCCGGTCGTCGCTTCACCCGCGCCTGAGTCGCCCGGACCGCCGACGCGGCCCGGGCGTGTCGAGGTCGGGTCAGCCGGCGGCGGAGAACAGCTCGGCGACCTTGGACCAGTTGACGACGTTCCAGAACGCGTCGAGGTACACCGGACGCTGGTTCTGGTACTTGAGGTAGTAGGCGTGCTCCCACACGTCGGCGCCCAGGATCGAGGTCTTCCCGTCTGAGATCGGGTTGTCCTGATTGGGGTAGCCGGCGACCTCCAGCGAGGAGCCGTTGTGGATGAGGAACGCCCAGCCGGAGCCGAACTGGTTGACGCCGGCCTCCTTGAACTTCGTCTTGAAGTCATCGAAGGAGCCGAACGCGGAGTTGATCGCGTCGGCGAGCGCGCCCTCGGGGGTGCCGCCACCGTCGGGGGACATCCACTGCCACAGCAGTGAGTGGTTGTAGTGGCCGCCGCCGTTGTTGCGCACCGCCTTCTGCTTGTCGGCGGGCAGCGAACCGAGGTTCTTCAGAATGTCCTCGATCGAGCGATCCGCCCACTCGGTGCCCTCCAGGGCGCCGTTGAGCTTGTCGACGTAGGCCTGATGGTGCTTGTCGTGATGCAGGTGCATCGTCGCGTCGTCGATCGTCGGCTCGAGCGCGTCGTAGGCGTAGGGGAGATCCGGAACTGAGAAGGCCATGTGCAGGGCTCCTTCGATGACGTGGATATTGCGAGTCTTCGTCTGGAACATACCCGGCCCTGCCCCGCGGGATTCGTGGCCGTCACCGCGTCGATCACTACCCTCACGCCACGATGAACCCGCCGCGTGGCTGTGAGCAATGAGTCCGCGGGTGACGCCCAAGCGGCTGTTCGGCGTCGACCGTTCCGGGCCCAACCCGGAGGCGACGCGTCCCGATCAGCCGCTGCGGCCCTGGACGATCCCGAATCTGATCGGCTACCTGCGCCTCGCCGGCATCCCGGTGTTCCTGATCCTCGCGCTCGGCAGCGCCCACGGCCAGAACCTGGCGGCCACGATCCTGTTCGCGGTGATCGCCTGCGCGGACTATCTCGACGGCTTCACCGCGCGCCTCACCGGCCAGTACAGCCGCCTGGGGGCCCTGCTGGATCCGATCGTGGACCGGATGCTCATCATCTCCGGGGTCATCGTCGCCTTCGACTTCTCGCTGCTGCCCCGGTGGGCACTCGGAATCGCCGTCGCCCGCGAGCTGTTCATGCTCGGCCTCAGCCGCTACGGGCTGTCCCGGGGGCTCGAGCTGAAGATCAACTGGTTCGGTCGCATCGGGGTGGGCCCGATGATGGGCGCGCCGTTCTTCGCGATGGCGGGCGTGCACTGGTTTGCGCTCCTCTCGCTCTATCTGGGCCTCGGGCTGTCACTGATCGCGACCGCGCTCTACGTCCGCGTCGGGTTACTCTCAAGCTCAGCTTGACCCTGCGGCCATGGCGGTTATACTCGCGCGGCCTGGCTATCCCGACACCCAGGCCGCGGAGGAAGACCTCAATGGACGAGACGTTCCCGGACCTCGGTTCGCTCAGCGACCAGGAGCTCAAGGACCTCATCAAGCAGCTCACCGAAGAGGAGATGGAAGTCTCCTATCAGCGTCGCATCCTGCATGGCCGGATCGACATCCTGCGGGCAGAGCTCGTCAACCGGCTGCGCAAGAAGGACGAGGGCGGCGAGCTGGTGATCTCCGGCGCCGACGTCCAGCAGCTCACCGACATCCTCTCCGGCCGCGTGTCGCTCGAGGGCGAGACCGAATAGCGATCGAGATCCGGCGCGATGGCCCAGCACTGCCCCGAGTGCGGCTTCGCCAACGCCGACGGCGCGAGCTACTGCCAGCGTTGTGGCGCGTTCCTCGCCTCCAGCGAACCGCCTCCCGGCGTGAGCACGGCGACCTACCGGGTCGGCGAGACCGGTGAGATCGAGGCGCTCGAGCTGTCGGACGTGCTCGGCGGCGCCACGCTCGTCATCCGGGCCGGCGGTGGCCGGGCCGGTGAGAGCTTCGCGCTCACCGGTGACCGACTCGCGGTCGGGCGCCGTCCCGAGTCCGATCTGTTCCTCGACGACGTGACCGTCTCGCGCGACCACGCGCTGGTGGTGCGTCGCGGCAGCGACTACTACCTCGACGACTGCGGATCGCTCAACGGCACCTACGTCAACCGCCGGCGGATCGACTCCCACCGCCTCGCCGACGGTGACGAGCTGCAGATCGGCAAGTACAAGCTGGCGTTTCTGTCTCGCTGATGCCCGCGTCTCGCTGAAAAACGCAAAGCCACACCCTCACCATGGCCTACTCCGACACCGATCCGATCACTCCGGGAATCGAGCTGCCCCCGGCGATCGAGCCCGAGCCGCTGGCGGGCCGGCCGTCGACGAAGGCGGTGACGATCGGAGCCGTCTGCAAGGCGCTGGAACAGGAGTTCCCCGACATCTCGATCTCGAAGATCCGCTACCTGGAGGATCAGAAGCTCGTCACCCCCCGGCGCACCCAGGGCGGCTACCGGCTCTACACCCAGACCGACGTCTCACGGCTGCGCACGATCCTGCGCCTGCAGCGCGACGAGTTCCTGCCCCTGCGCGTGATCCGCCAGGAGCTCGCCGGGGGCCGTGCCGAACGTGACGCCTCGCCCGGTGGACTCGGTCCCGCGCACGCGGCCGAGCGCATCGGGGTGCGACGCTCGGCGGTCGCGGTGCGTGATCCCGGTTCGCTGTACTCGCTCGCCGACGTCGTCGAGGACACCGGCGCCGACGCCGACCTCATCCGCGAGCTCGTCGACTTCGGAGTGGTCAAGGGCGAGCAGCGCGAGGGCACGCGGTACTTCGACGAGACCGAACGGGAGATCATCCGCGCGGTCTCCGAGCTCGCACGCTACGGGGTCGGGGGGCGCAACCTGCGCGTGTTTCGCAGCTCCGCGGACCGGGAGGCGCAGCTTCTGCAGTCGATCCTCGCCCCGGCGCTGCGCTCGCGCAACCCCGAACGTCGCAAGGAGGCGATCGAGGCGCTGGAGAACCTCGCGTCGGTGACCACCCATCTCAAGCATCTGCTGCTGATCCGCGACCTGCGCCGGATCGCCGGCTGACGCCGCGCCGCGATGGACCTGCGCTCGCTCGTCCGTGAGATCCCGGACTTCCCCCAGCCGGGGATCCGGTTTCGCGACATCACCCCGCTGCTGCTGCACGCCGACGCGCTGGACGAGGCGATCGGGCAGCTCGCCGCCGCCGTTCCCGTCGAGGTCGACTTCGTCGTCGCCGCCGAGGCCCGCGGCTTCATCCTCGGCGCGGCGCTCGCGCGCCAGCTGCACGCCGGCTTCGTGCCCGCCCGCAAGCCGGGCAAGCTGCCCAGCGACACGGTGAGCGCCGAGTACGCGCTCGAGTATGGGCTCGACTCACTCGAGGTCCACGCCGACGCCCTCGCCGACGGCGCCCGGGTCCTCGTCCACGACGACCTGCTCGCCACCGGCGGGACCGCCCGGGCGCTGTGTGAGCTCGTCACCGCGCTGGGCGGTGAGATCGTCGGCTGCTCGTTCCTGGTCGAGCTGCTCGCGTTGGGGGGACGCGCCCGGCTGGACCCCCATCCGGTCCGTTCGCTCATCACCTTCGACGGATGAGATCCGGTCTCTCGGTCGCCGGTGCCTCGCGCCGCCGATCGATCGACGCCTCTCCGGCGCAGCTGTGGCGGATCGTCGCCGACCCCCATCACCTGCCGCGATGGTGGCCGGGCGTGGAACGCGTGGAGGGCGTCACCGACGAACGCTTCACGCAGGTGCTGCGGACCCGGCGCGGGCGCCCGATCCGCGCCGACTTCATGATCGTCGAGCACGCCGCGCCGACAATGACCGTGTGGCGCCAGGAGCTTGCCGGGACCCCGTTTGACCGGGTGCTCTCCGAATCCCAGATCCAGGTCGACCTCGCGCCCACCGCGGCCGGCACCGAGGTCACGGTGAGCCACCTGCAGCGGTTGCGCGGCTATTCGTGGACGGGTGGGCTGATGTTGCGACGCGCGACGGGCAAACGGCTCGACGAGGCGCTCGACGGCCTCAGCCGGATCACAGACCGCTGATCTTGCCCGCGAGCACGAT